>NZ_ADJN01000018.1:0-123742 GCF_000178095.1 Peptostreptococcus anaerobius 653-L
TTTTTATGCCCTTTTGGGTTTTTGAATGGAGGAAAATCACATGAAAATTATTAATATTGGAGTTTTAGCTCATGTTGATGCAGGAAAAACTACCTTAACAGAAAGCTTATTATATAACAGTGGAGCGATTACAGAATTAGGAAGCGTGGACAAAGGTACAACGAGGACGGATAATACGCTTTTAGAACGTCAGAGAGGAATTACAATTCAGACAGGAATAACCTCTTTTCAGTGGGAAAATACGAAGGTGAACATCATAGACACGCCAGGACATATGGATTTCTTAGCAGAAGTATATCGTTCATTATCAGTTTTAGATGGGGCAATTCTACTGATTTCTGCAAAAGATGGCGTACAAGCACAAACTCGTATATTATTTCATGCACTTAGGAAAATGGGGATTCCCACAATCTTTTTTATCAATAAGATTGACCAAAATGGAATTGATTTATCAACGGTTTATCAGGATATTAAAGAGAAACTTTCTGCCGAAATTGTAATCAAACAGAAGGTAGAACTGTATCCTAATATGTGTGTGACGAACTTTACCGAATCTGAACAATGGGATACGGTAATAGAGGGAAACGATGACCTTTTAGAGAAATATATGTCCGGTAAATCATTAGAAGCATTGGAACTCGAACAAGAGGAAAGCATAAGATTTCAGAATTGTTCCCTGTTCCCTGTTTATCACGGAAGTGCAAAAAACAATATAGGGATTGATAACCTTATAGAAGTGATTACGAATAAATTTTATTCATCAACACATCGAGGTCAGTCTGAACTTTGCGGAAAAGTTTTCAAAATTGAGTATTCGGAAAAAAGACAGCGTCTTGCATATATACGTCTTTATAGTGGCGTACTGCATTTGCGAGATTCGGTTAGAATATCGGAAAAGGAAAAAATAAAAATTACAGAAATGTATACTTCAATAAATGGTGAATTATGTAAAATCGATAAGGCTTATTCTGGAGAAATTGTTATTTTGCAAAATGAGTTTTTGAAGTTAAATAGTGTTCTTGGAGATACAAAACTATTGCCACAGAGAAAAAAGATTGAAAATCCGCACCCTCTACTACAAACAACTGTTGAACCGAGTAAACCTGAACAGAGAGAAATGTTGCTTGATGCCCTTTTGGAAATCTCAGATAGTGATCCGCTTCTACGATATTACGTGGATTCTACGACACATGAAATTATACTTTCTTTCTTAGGGAAAGTACAAATGGAAGTGATTAGTGCACTGTTGCAAGAAAAGTATCATGTGGAGATAGAACTAAAAGAGCCTACAGTCATTTATATGGAGAGACCGTTAAAAAATGCAGAATATACCATTCACATCGAAGTGCCGCCAAATCCTTTCTGGGCTTCCATTGGTTTATCTGTATCACCGCTTCCGTTGGGAAGTGGAATGCAGTATGAGAGCTCGGTTTCTCTTGGATACTTAAATCAATCATTTCAAAATGCAGTTATGGAAGGGATACGCTATGGTTGCGAACAAGGATTATATGGTTGGAATGTGACGGACTGTAAAATCTGTTTTAAGTATGGCTTATACTATAGCCCTGTTAGTACCCCAGCAGATTTTCGAATGCTTGCTCCTATTGTATTGGAACAAGTCTTAAAAAAAGCTGGAACAGAATTGTTAGAGCCATATCTTAGTTTTAAAATTTATGCGCCACAGGAATATCTTTCACGAGCATACAACGATGCTCCTAAATATTGTGCGAACATCGTAGACACTCAATTGAAAAATAATGAGGTCATTCTTAGTGGAGAAATCCCTGCTCGATGTATTCAAGAATATCGTAGTGATTTAACTTTCTTTACAAATGGACGTAGTGTTTGTTTAACAGAGTTAAAAGGGTACCATGTTACTACCGGTGAACCTGTTTGCCAGCCCCGTCGTCCAAATAGTAGGATAGATAAAGTACGATATATGTTCAATAAAATAACTTAGTGTATTTTATGTTGTTATATAAATATGGTTTCTTGTTAAATAAGATGAAATATTCTTTAATAAAGATTTGAATTAAAGTGTAAAGGAGGAGATAGTTATTATAAACTACAAGTGGATATTGTGTCCTGTATGTGGAAATAAAACACGATTAAAGATAAGGGAAGATACTGAATTAAAAAAATTCCCCCTCTATTGTCCGAAATGCAGACAAGAAAATTTAATTGAAATAAAGCAGTTCAAAGTAACTGTGATTACAGAGCCAGACGCAAAGACGCAGAGCCGATAAAATGAGATTAATACAATCTCATTTTATCGGCTCTTTCCGTTATGTATGGATTCTTTTAATTAGTCTTCGATGTTTCTTGCTTCGTTGATACCGCTGGCTAAAGATTCCATTAAGGATAGTTCTTTGTCTGTAAAGCTATCCATGTATTTCTCTATCTGTAATCGTCGGGTGCTTTTTACCAAGTTATTAGCAGGTAAGAAAAATTCATCAACGGAAACATGAAGTAACGATACAAGGTCATAAAGAACTTGTATGCTGGGGTGTTGCCCCTTATTTTCAATATTAGTTAAGTAACGTGGGTCAATTTCAATCAATGCTCCCACTTGTTCACGAGTTAAACCTCGTTTCAATCGAGCTTCTTTAATGGCTAAACCAAAGGCTCTAAAATCATATTTATCTTCTTTTTTACGCATAGTAGACCACCTCTATACATTTTATTGTTCCTACTGAATTAAAAACAGGTATAGAAAAACGTGTTATATGGTTTATAGGTTTATATTTAATAAAAAGCACTACTAAACGCCAATAAAAAAAACCGTTATATGGTAGTGCTATTTACGCTGTTAAAATATTGTATATTACTTCCAAATGGCGGTTTGTTGGAGGTCAACGTCGCCATGAAGTACATCATATACAATAAATTTCCTTACATTGGGTTCTTGTCAAAAAAAGTCGTCTATCTGCAATAGATAAGTACGTCCACCAATGTGGTTTTATAAATCATATAGATAGAATAACAGAAGCATGTAAACAGAGAAATAAATCTGTTTATATGCTTTTTTGGCTATTCAGAACTTTTTTACAAAGTTTATTTATCAGTAATGCAACAAATCCCCCTTTCACATTGGGACTAAGAGTGAAAGGAGATAAACGAGCAAGGCTCACTTCCTTTCCTAGACAGAAAGGGGGTGAGAAACATGAAACCATCTTCTTTTCAGACCACAATAGAAAATCAGTTTGACTATATCTGTAAACGTGCTATGGAAGACGAGCGAAAGAATTATATGCTTTATCTTTCAAGGATTGCAAAGCGTGAGGTGTCCTTTTCGGATGTTGGCGATTATCTTGTTAGCCAGTTTGCGACAACAGATAACTATTCAACTGACTTTCAGATTTTTACACTCAATGGGTTATCAGTAGGCGTTGAAAATGATTTGTTGAGTGAAGCATTACGTGAGTTGCCAGACAAGAAACGTGAAATTCTACTGCTGTTTTACTTTATGGACATGAGCGATTCAGAAATTGCAGACCTGTTGAAATTGAACCGTTCTACTGTCTATCGGCATAGAACCAGTGGACTAGCCTTAATTAAAAAGTTTATGGAGGAATTTGAAGAATGAAAACACAATATCCTATGATTCCCTTTCCTCTCATTGTAAAGGCAACAGATGGCGATACCGAAGCGATTAACCAGATTCTACATCATTACAGAGGGTACATAACGAAGCGTTCCCTACGACTTATGAAAGATGAATATGGCAATCAAAGTATGGTCGTTGATGAAGTCTTACGTGGAAGAATGGAAACCAGACTGATTACAAAGATTTTGTCATTTGAAATTAAGTAATATCCTCTCTCCTTTCGTGGAAGCGTGCTAAACCATTCCACGCTTCCCGAACAGGGAGGTTTGTTATTCCACCAAAGCATATTGAGCTTTCAATGTGTTTTGATAGGCTAACGAGCCATTGTTCTTTGAAAACTGAATAAAAGTAATCGAATACGTTTCGATAAGAAAAGAGCCAACGGAACTAACCGCCATGACCTATCTTATAAAGATAGCGAGCGATTCATGTTAGTGATCCGAGAAGCAATCTTTAGCAGGATTGCCTGCAACGACATTCTTATCGTGATAATGATACTCCCATACAGTCAATAGTCCGAGCGTGATAAAACCGTCGCAGGCAATGAGTATGGCTACATGAGAACCATGCAGGGGTGGAACTCCCGTGAGCTTTGCTAAAGCTGTTCGATTGCTGGTAAAACAACTTTTATGAAATCCAAATAAGTGATTTGGAAAGGAGGATTTTATGAAGCAGACTGACATTCCTATTTGGGAACGTTATACCCTAACCATTGAAGAAGCGTCAAAATATTTTCGTATTGGCGAAAACAAGCTACGACGCTTGGCAGAGGAAAATAAAAATGCAAATTGGCTGATTATGAATGGCAATCGTATTCAGATTAAACGAAAACAATTTGAAAAAATTATAGATACATTGGACGCAATCTAGCGTCGCCAAAGGGTCTTGTATATGATAAAATAGTATTAAGTCGTATCAAGGCTCTTTCCATAAAGGAAAGGAGCAAATGCCATGTCAGAAAAAAGACGTGACAATAAAGGTCGAATCTTAAAGACTGGAGAGAGCCAACGAAAAGACGGAAGATACTTATACAAATATATAGATTCATTTGGAGAACCGCAATTTGTTTACTCGTGGAAACTTGTGGCTACAGACCGAGTACCAGCAGGAAAGCGTGATTGTATCTCACTTAGAGAGAAAATCGCAGAGTTACAGAAAGACATTCATGATGGTATTGATGTTGTAGGAAAGAAAATGACACTCTGCCAGCTTTACGCAAAACAGAACGCTCAAAGACCAAAGGTTAGAAAAAACACTGAAACTGGACGCAAATATCTTATGGATATTTTGAAGAAAGACAAGTTAGGTGTAAGAAGTATTGACAGTATTAAGCCATCAGACGCTAAAGAATGGGCTATTAGAATGAGTGAAAATGGTTATGCTTATCAAACCATCAATAACTACAAACGTTCTTTAAAGGCTTCATTCTATATTGCTATACAAGATGATTGTGTTCGGAAGAATCCATTTGACTTTCAACTGAAAGCAGTTCTTGATGATGATACTGTCCCTAAGACCGTACTAACAGAAGAACAGGAAGAAAAACTGTTAGCCTTTGCAAAAGCTGATAAAACCTACAGCAAAAATTATGATGAAATTCTGATACTCTTAAAAACAGGTCTTCGTATTTCAGAGTTTGGTGGTTTGACACTTCCAGATTTAGATTTTGAGAATCGTCTTGTCAATATAGACCATCAGCTATTGAGAGATACTGAAATTGGGTACTACATTGAAACACCAAAGACCAAAAGTGGCGAACGTCAAGTTCCTATGGTTGAAGAAGCCTATCAAGCATTTAAGCGAGTGTTAGCGAATCGAAAGAATGATAAGCGTGTTGAGATTGATGGATATAGTGATTTCCTCTTTCTTAATAGAAAGAACTATCCAAAAGTGGCAAGTGATTACAACGGCATGATGAAAGGTCTTGTTAAGAAATACAATAAGTATAACGAGGATAAATTGCCACACATCACTCCACATAGTTTGCGACATACATTCTGTACCAACTATGCAAATGCAGGAATGAATCCAAAGGCATTACAGTACATTATGGGACATGCTAATATAGCCATGACGCTGAACTATTACGCACATGCAACATTCGATTCTGCAATGGCAGAAATGAAACGCTTGAATAAAGAGAAGCAACAGGAGCGTCTTGTTGCTTAGTAGTACAAATGAATTTACTACTTATTTACCACTTCTGACAGCTAAGACATGAGGAAATATGCAAAGAAACGTGAAGTATCTTCCTACAGTAAAAATACTCGAAAGCACATAGAATAAGGCTTTACGAGCATTTAAGAAAATATAAAAAGATAATTAGAAATTTATACTTTGTTTGATAATAAACATATACACCTAATAAACATGCTTTTGGCTATTTTTTCATTTATTTTCATAACTTTAAAACACACCACACTTTTTAACATGCAAATCGCGTGTTAATAACTAAATTGTTTTAGAATAATAACTTAATATCTATAAAGTACGATTTAAAAATTTTAAATAAACTTTAAAGTTCGCTTATTTAAGCAAATACTTCTACATAAATACATGTTCCTTTCAGCTCTGATACCTTTACCATACCACCAATCGCTAAGTTATCTTTAGAATAAACAGTTACTCTTTTTGAATTTAAATCCATAACATATTTACCATTTCCATTATTTTTTATAATTGTACCAGTTTTATTAATAAACTTATCTAACATTTTTTCCCTTGACTTTCTTCCTAGCTCTCTCGACATAATAATTATAATATCAATAACTATCAAACTTGGTATTAATCCAAATCTAAATGATGTAAGAAGTATAACTACACCAGCACCAATAAAACTATTTATAACACCAAATGTTAAAGTTTTACCAGTTACAAAAGGGTCGTTACTCTTACTTTCAAAGTAAGACACGATAACTGTAATAATACCACCTATAACACCAATATATGAAAATATTATTGCTTCAGTAGTACCTACAAAATATTCATTTATGAATAAGAAAATAAATGCAGATACGACTGTGGTGATAAAAATGGAAATAAAATCTTTCTTTCTTAAATAACTCAGCTTTTCTTCTCTGTTCTTCATTAAAATCACTCCTTATACAATATATTTATGTTTATCACTATAACATACAAATTTTTATAAACAAATAATCGACAACACAATACTCTCATCTTATTTATCCTGAATTAAAATAAAAATCTATATCACGACAAAAGTTATACTCCAAATCGATAAAATTCAGATTGTATTTATTCGTTTCCCTTAAGAGTTGGTTTTTATTAAATTCTCCACATTTTTAAATTATCCAGAAACAAAACATATATTTAAAAGATCTTTTATAATATTAATCCACCCCACTTTACCTCTTTATTTGGGTTTTAATACAGTGTCAATACTTTTTGCTGTAATTTCCTCTACCAACTTTCACCATACAACAACACATATCTACGACTTTCTTATAAAAAAATGAATATACTCTGTTCAAAAAAATCTTTAGTCATACTTTAGACTATATTATATTTTAAAACATTAAATTTTTTTCTTAATCTTTCTTATATTATCAATCTTTTATTTCACATTTAAAAAATAATTCTCCATGACAAACTCCTAATACCTCTGCTAATTTGATCGCTTTAGCAATAGATGGTATTAATACTCCTCTCTCAATATTACTAATATACTGTTGAGAAAAATCTGCCAACTTTGCCAATTTCAACTGAGTATACCCCCTTTCTTTTCTGATAACAGAAACACTATTACAAACCTGAAATTTTTCCAAAATATGTCCTCCTAAACTTTATTAAGTATATTATAAACTTTTACTCTAAAAAAATACAACCAAAAATTGTAAAATTAAAAATTGTATTTTATTATTTTCAAAGATATGTAAATTACGATGTAATAAAGCACGGTTTCAAAATTTCGAAAGTAAAGTAAAACAATGTAGGTAAATACACATTTACGTTGGTTGTAAAAAAGCAAAGGTTCTACTGTAAGCACTGCAACTCTACTTTTACAGATGAAACATCTATCACAGATAAAAGATAATACATATCAAATAATGTGAAAAAATCTATAAAATTAAATCTATGTTAAACAATATCTATGGATTTAATAGCAAAAGAACAAAATGTATCTACTTATACAATTATCAGAGTTCTTCATTCGACAGAACAGAAAAAAGAAAATACTATTTTCCTACTGTGCTTGGAATAGACGCACCCGAGGGCATTAAAAATTCAATTAGTTAGCATAGTTGATTCCTCTATGAGTGTAAATATTATGGATATAGAGTCAGGATGTATCTTTGATATACTTACTGACAGAAGTCAAAGGTACTTGTTGGAATACTTTAATTTATTTCCTTTAAAGGCTAGAAATATAGTATAATCCGTAACAACAGACATTTATACACCGTATATTTACTTGTCAAAAAAAGTATTTCCCAATGCTAAAATAGTAATTGATAAATTTCATATCGTTCAGTTGCTTACCAGTGATTTATACAAACTTATAATCAATGAAATGAAGGTCTTAGACACAAAATCAGTTGAATACAAAAGGTTAAAACACTACTGGAATATTGTACTTGCAAAGAAATGGTAATTAAATAATGTACAATTTTACAAAAACAAGTATTCTAAAAATGTAACCGACTCATTGGATATATTGGACCATATTATGAATAGTAACGATAGTTTGAAGGTATGGAAGCCCTCTTTCAAATATCAGTTTACTAGTCCTAAAATACTAGTCAAGACTAAAATGAATAGGCAAGGCCTAGTCTTGACATATATTTTAGGACAAGTACCGATATTTTTGCAAGAGTGGCAAAAAAGTATACAAATTGATATTGCAATTTACGGGAAAATATTATTTTATACTTAATATAAATAATATTCACTAATTGTGGTATAATTACAAATATATACAGCGAAAGGAGTATTAATATATGATTTTTAAAGGATGTGCAATTAGACTTGTTACACCATTTTCTGATACGAATGAAGTAGACTTTGATAAACTAGAAAAATTATTGGACAAGCAACTAGGACTCGGTGCTGCTGCAATAATAGTAGGCGGCAACAACGGAGAGTTTTTGACTATGTCAGATGAGGAGATATCTTCTCTTATAGACTTTGTGGTTAAGAAGGTAGACAAAAAGATACCTGTACTTGCCCAGACAGGTTTTAATGATACAAGAAGGTCAATAATCCTAGGTATAAAGGCTAATCAGTCAGGTGTAGATGCCCTTATATTTGAACCACCTTACTACAATGTTGGTAACGAAAAGGGAATCTTGAGTCACTACAGGTCTCTAGCCATGACTTGTGACCTACCTTGCTACATATTTAGCGACTCTGAGCACTCAGGCTCAAACCTACCTATAGGTCTTTTGGCAAAACTAGCCGCTATAGACAATATTGTAGGAATCATAGAGACATCAAACGACATAGAGCATATAGCTAGAATGATATCTAGCCTTCCAAGCAATTTCGATATAATCTCTGCAAACGACTCAATAGCACTTGCAGCCCTAAGCCTTGGAATAAAATCCCTAGCATCTAGCTTGATTAATATCGTACCAAACCAGGTACTAGATATGTACAAGCATTTTGAATCAGGCAAGATTGAATACGCTCGTGAAATACAGATAAATAACTTTGCCCTTATAGATGCACTTAAACTTGAAGTAAACCCTATTCCAGTAAAGACTGCAATGAATATGATGGGAATCGAGGTTGGAGACTTTAGACTACCTATTGGAACAATGCACCCTGATAGGGCTGCCCAGCTAGCTACCATACTAATGGACAATAATATTAAATCATACTAAAATAAAAAAGCAGTTAGACCAAATATGTACCCTTTCACTGGTTGACCAGTAAAATATATACATATGAAGTCTAGCTGCTTTTATATTTACTATGAAAGTTTTGTTCTCTTCTTCATCCTATCAACAAATTCTTCACTAAGTTGTGAATCTAAATCAGTATTCAAGGATAATTCTAGGGCAAAAAACATATCATCTTCAAATACGTCTCCATATTTTTCTATGGCTATCTTCTGCTTCTCATTGAAAATATCCCTTGTGTTAGACTTTGACCACTTATCGCTATAAAGTTTTTTCTTCTGATTATTCATAATAAGGTGTCTCCCATTGTAAAATTTATACCACAACTATCTATTATATATTAACCTGAGAATTTTTCAAGTTATTTTTACTTTCTTGCTGGTAATATTTGACCATAATGATACTAATAATATATAATAGGTTTATTAATAAAATATGATTCTTATCTTATTACCTATATACCCCTTAAGTATCTGGGTAATCCAAGATAAATTCTCAAATAATACGGAGGAAACAATGAATATAGAAGATAGAAAATGGGAAATGATGTTTGATAGCTACATCCTATCTAAGAGAATTAAAGAGCTAGGTGACAAGATAAACCAGGACTACAAGGGAAAAAATCTACTTGTAATATCCCTACTAAAGGGTAGTTTTATCTTTTGTGCTGACCTTGTAAGGGCCATAGATTCTTATAATCTTACTGTAAATTTTATGACTACTTCAAGCTATGGTAGGTCCACTGAATCTAGCGGTAATGTTGTAGTAAAGTCTGATATATCAATCGAAGATATATCTAATTTTGATGTCCTTATAGTTGATGACATAACTGATACTGCTCATACTATGGACTTTGTAGTTAAGCATATAGCAAAAAAGAATCCGAAGTCTATTAGGACTTGTGTTCTTTTGGACAAGCCTTCTAGGCGTGAGGTTGATTTTACTGCTGACTATATAGGATTTGAGATTGAAGATAAGTTTGTTGTTGGATATGGATTTGACTTTGAAGATAGGTATAGGAATGTGCCTTATATTTTCTGTGTTACTGACGAGTTGAGGTAGTTATTGGTTTGGATGGAGGCGGGTATTTTTTTAAAATTATAGCGTTGATGGTAATTATCTTTTCCATGCTATGTATGGTATGATTCTATTACTATCAACGCTATTTGTTTATATCCAGTTTTTAATATATTTCAACATATTTTAGTCTACTGTTTTTTCATATGTCACTATATATCCATGTTGGGCATATTGGTCTACAATTTCGTCCCAAAGTACTTTCATTCCTACATTTGATGATGAGGATGTAAGTATTATCTTGTCTTCTTTTGCCATTTCAAGTTTCTTCCTAATTATGCTTGTATGTTTCTGGTATTGACCTCTTGATATCTTGTCTGCCTTTGTAGCTACTACTACGCAGTTGTATCCAAAATGCTTGATCCATTCGTACATCATCTTGTCATCTGCTGTAGGTTCATGTCTGCAATCTACCAATAGGAATATTGCGCATAGTTCTCTTCTATCTGATAGGTACATCTCCATGATTGCACCCCATTTTTCTTTTTCCGTTTTGGCTACTTTTGCATATCCATAGCCTGGTAGGTCAACAAAGTAGAATTCTTCATTGATTAGATAGAAGTTTATTG
Source organism: Peptostreptococcus anaerobius 653-L (assembly GCF_000178095.1). NCBI lineage: Bacteria > Bacillati > Bacillota > Clostridia > Peptostreptococcales > Peptostreptococcaceae > Peptostreptococcus > Peptostreptococcus anaerobius. The sequence continues at coordinate 11,115 of NZ_ADJN01000018.1, forward strand.
TCCTTGTTTTTCCTGGTGTTGATGATGTTCTAGCGAAGTTCTTCCTAGATAGTAGGCCATTGATTACTGATGATTTACCGACATTGGATCTTCCTGCTAGGGCTATCTCAGGTATTCCCTCTCCTGGATATTGTGATCTATTTACAGCACTCATTGTAATCTCTGCTGTCCTGATCTTCATCTTTTCTTCTTGTCTCACCTTTTCGTCTATTGTCGTAGGTTTTTTAGGTGCTACTTTTTTTTTGACAGGCTTCTTGACCTGTTTTTCTTGCTTGTTCTGATTTCTTCTTCTGTTTTTCTTTGGTTTTGTTTCAGACACTTTAGTATTTTCTTCCATTTTTTCACCTTACATTCTCTCTAGAAGGGCAACTTCTAATACCTCTTCCATCTTATCTACCAAGACAAATTCTATATCGTTTCTTACTGTCTCTGGTATTTTTTCTATGTCTGCTTCGCACTCTTTTGGTAGGATAATCTTTCTTATTCCCATCCTGTATGCTGCAAGGACTTTTTCTCTTACGCCACCGACTGCAAGGACTCTACCTCTTAGGGTTATCTCTCCTGTCATGGCTATATTTCCTGGTACTGGCCTATTTGTAAGTGCTGATATTGTTGCCAGTGTCATGGTAATTCCTGCTGATGGCCCGTCTTTTGGTGTTGCTCCTTCTGGTATATGTATGTGTATGTCCTTGTTCTTATAGAATTCTGGCTCTATATCCAACTTATCCGCTATTGACCTGATATATGAAATACCTGTCCTAGCTGATTCTTTCATGACGTCTCCCATCATTCCTGTTAGGACTATCTGGCCCTTGCCTGGTAGGACGCTTACTTCTATCTCTAGTGTAACGCCGCCTACTGCTGTCCATGCTAGTCCGTTTACTAGGCCTACCTGTGGGTTCATATCCAGTGGTTCTTGTCTATATTTTTCCTTGCCTAGGTATTTTACTACAAGTTCTTTTGTCATTGTAACTGGCTTTAGCTTTGGATTTTCGACCATTTCCTTGACTACTTTTCTGCAAAGTTTGCCGATTGTCCTCTCTAGCTGTCTTACTCCAGCTTCTCTTGTATACCTATTGATTACATACTTGATTACTTCGTCATCCATCTTTATAAAGTCTTTGCTCAAGCCGTTTTCTTTAAGCTGCTTTTTAAGGACAAAATTCTTGACTATCTCTAATTTTTCTTCTTCTAGGTAGCCTTCTATATCTATTACTTCCATCCTGTCATACAGTGGTCTAGGTATATTTCTCAGATCGTTGGCCGTTGTTATAAATAGGACCTTTGATAGGTCAAACGGCAACTCTAGGTAGTGGTCTACAAAGTACTTGTTCTGTTCTGGGTCCAATACTTCTAGCATTGCTGATGTAGGGTCTCCCTTAAAGTCGCTTGCCATCTTGTCTATCTCATCTAGTAGTATAACTGGATTTTTTGACTTGGCTTCTTTCATGGCATTGATTATTCTACCAGGAATAGCTCCTATATATGTTCTTCTATGTCCTCTTATCTCTGCCTCGTCTCTTACTCCACCTAGGGATATCCTAACAAAGTGTCTTCCAAGTGATCTTGCAACTGACTTTGCTATTGATGTCTTACCAACCCCTGGAGGTCCTGCAAGACATATGATAGGTCCCTTTAGGTTTTTGGATAGCTTTCTTACTGCTAGGTATTCTAGAATCCTATCCTTGACATCATCTAGGCCATAGTGGTCTTCGTTAAGGATTTTCTCTGATTTTTTGATATCAAATCTGTTTCTTGATTCCTTGTTCCAAGGAAGTGAGAATATAGTATCCAAGTAGTTCTTTGACACATTATAATCTGGTGAACCAACTGGTGTCCTCTCAAATTTTTCGATCTCTTTTTCAATCTTTTCAAATGTTTCTGCGTCTATCTTTAGTTCATTTAGCTTGGCCCTATAGCCGCTATCTTCTCCCTCGTCTGGTATTTCTCCAAGTTCTTTCTGGATAGCCTTCATCTGTTCTCTTAGATAGTAGTCCTTCTGGATCTTGTTCATCTGCTTTCTTACATCTTGATTTATCTTCTTGTCTATCTTGATCACTTCTAGCTCTCTTTGTAGATAGTCGTAAATCATCTTCATTCTTTCTTCTACATCAAGTGTAACAAGGATTTTTTGTCTATCTGAGAACTTCAAGAATAGGCTTGATGCTATTATATCTATCAGCATTGAATATCCCTCTGCATCTGCTAGGTCCATAGATGCATCTGATGTCATCTCTACTGCTATAGATATATAGTTTTCAAATCCCTTCATCAGACGTCTAGAGTATGCCTCTAGGGTATTCTTCTCTTCGTCTGTAAATTGGTCTTCATCAAACTCTATAGGCGTAATCTGACCCATCCATGCATTGTTTTCGTCTATCCACATCTTTTCAAGTTTAGCTCTTCCAAGACCTTCAACCAAGACCCTAATAGATGTCTCAGATGTTCTGATCACCTGCTTTACGCTACAGATAGTACCTATAGTGTATATGTCATCTATGTCTGGCTCCTCAACTAGTGAATCAAACTGGCTGGCTAGGAATATTTTCTCCCCATTTATCATGCTCAGTTCGAAGCTCTCTATAGAGTTTAATCTACCTATATCAAATGACTGCAATATACATGGAGAAATTGATATTCCCCTTAGTGGTATCATAGGCATTTCTATAGTATCTTTGTATATTATTACATTATTATCTTTTACTTCATTGTTTTCCATAATACTCTCCTTTCAACATAAATCCCCTAAGACTTTAAATCAAATTGATTTAATAGCACCATCGGGCAAATACGTATATATTATTATATATGTAAGTATACCTATTTTCAACTGATTTGTAACATTTAATAGTGCTTATTCAATAATTTTCGCAAATTTTTGTTCCTTATTGTACTTTTACTGCAAAAATATGCTTCTTAACTAAAAAAAGGAACCCAATTTCAAAATTGGATTCCAAAATTACTAACTTATAGGGCTATCGTTTATTACTTCTCTTACATCTTTGAATACTATCTCTGGTTTTGCATTTTCTTCTATGCAGTCTCTTTTTATTATTACTTTTTCAACATTCTCTAATGATGGAACTTCATACATCACATCCATCAAGGCATGTTCAATAATACTTCTAAGACCTCTTGCACCAGTTTTTCTCTCGATAGCCTTTTGAGCAACTGCTCTTAGGGCATCTTCTTCAAACTCAAGCTTTGCATCATCATACTCGAACAACTTCGCATACTGCTTTGTAAGAGCATTCTTTGGTTCTGTAAGTATCTTGACTAGGGATTCTTCATCTAGTAGGTCAAGAGTCGCTAGCACTGGAACTCTACCTATAAACTCCGGTATCAAACCGAATTTTAGTAGGTCATCAGGTACTACCTGTGAATATAGCTTACCTATATCCATGTCATTCTTAGATTCTATTTTGGCACCAAATCCTAGAGACTTTTCCTTACCACGCTTTTGTACTATCTTCTCTATACCATCAAAGGCACCACCTAAGATAAATAGTATGTTAGTAGTATCAACCTTCAAAAATTCTTGGTGAGGATGCTTTCTTCCGCCTGATGGTGGAACATTGGCAACCGTACCTTCAAGAATCTTTAGTAGGGCCTGCTGTACACCTTCACCACTTACATCTCTAGTGATTGATGGATTTTCAGACTTTCTAGATATCTTATCTATCTCGTCTATATATATGATACCCTTCTGGGCTCTTTCAACATCAAAATCAGCTGCCTGAACCAACTTTAGAATGATATTCTCAACATCTTCTCCTACATATCCTGCCTCAGTAAGTGAAGTTGCATCAGCTATTGCAAATGGAACATTCAAAATCTTGGCTAGGGTCTGGGCAAGCAAGGTCTTACCTGATCCTGTAGGTCCTAATAGGAGGATGTTTGACTTTTGTACTTCAACATCACCTGTAGTATTCTCTGAATATATTCTCTTGTAATGGTTGTAAACAGCTACTGATAGGGCTTTTTTGGCCCCACTTTGACCTATTACATAATCATTTAAGATTTCCATCATCTCTTTTGGCTTTGGAAGATTCATCTCGCCATTTTCCTGGGCTGCATTTGCCAGCATCTCTTCCTCTATTATCTCACTACACAATCCAACACATTCATCACAGATATATACACCAGGACCTGCTATTATCCTCTTGACCTGGTCTTGTGTCTTACCACAAAATGAACATCTGAATTGTTTTTCATTATCTTTATTAGGCACTTAATCACCTCTTTCTATCTCTTCTTATACTCTTCCTGCTATTACTTCGTCTATTAAACCAAAGTCCCTTGCTTCATCAGCAGTCATAAAGTTGTCACGTTCTGTATTGGCCTTTACTGTTTCAAGGTCTTGACCAGTTCTCTCTGCCAATATCTTGTTCAACTTTTCTTTTATACTCAATAGGTACTTAGTGTGTATTTCTATATCTGTAGCCTGACCCCTTGTTCCGCCTAGTGGCTGGTGGATCATAACTGTGCTGTTTGGGAGGGCATATCTCTTACCCTTGGCACCTGCAGCTAGTAAAAATGCACCCATAGATGCAGCCATACCTACACAGATAGTGCTGACATCAGCCTTTATATACTGCATTGTGTCATAGATAGCCATACCAGCTGTTACACTACCACCTGGTGAGTTGATATATAAATGTATATCCTTGTCTGGGTCATCTGCCTCTAAAAACAGCATCTGCGCAACTACAAGGCTAGCTGTTTGGTCATTGACTTCATCGCCCAAAAATATTATTCTATCCTTTAATAGCCTTGAGTAAATATCATAAGATCTTTCACCCCTGCCATCTTGTTCTACGACGTATGGTACTAATGCCATATTATCTCCTCCAAATCTCTTTTTTCTAATAAAGACCACATAATATGATGTGGTCTTTAAAACTAACATACTACTTTATATTATATCATATACCTAAAATTTTCCTATACTAATTTGTTTTTCGCAGCAAATTAGCATAAAGTAACAAATATAATCATAAAGCATGTTATCAATATTCTAGTTTAAGCCTAGTTAAAATTACTTAACTACAGCAGCATCTAATATAAGATCTACAGTCTTTTCTGATCTTATTCTGTTAGATATATTTTCTATATCTTCTGGCTGAAGACTCTTCTTTACCTTTTCTATGTCTATCTGGTACATAGCAGCAAACTTTTCAAGGTCTTTGTCTAGGTCTTCCTGACTTACTTCAACATTTTCAAGTTCAGCTATTTCTTCTACAACTAGAGTACTCTTTACAATGTTTAGGGCATCTTCTCTTCTAGCTTCTCTGATTTCTTCCATAGACTGACCTGATAATTCAGCGAACTGTTCTATTGACCAACCCTGGTAGCTTAACTGCATATTAAGGTCATTTAACATTCTGTCCATCTGAGCTTCTACCATCGAGTTTGGTATTTCTACTTCAACGCCTTCAGCAACCTTGGCAACAGCAGCATCTCTCATCTGTCTCTTAGCTTCTTCTTCTGCATCCTTTTCTAGCTTAGCCTTAACGTCAGCCTTTAATTCAGCTAGTGATTCAAATTCAGTTGTATCCTGAGCGAATTCATCATTTAGTTCTGGTAATTCCTTTACCTTTACTTCATGAAGCTTAACTTCGAATACTACTGGCTTACCAGCTAGTTCTTCTGCTGGGTATTCTTCTGGGAATGTTACGTTTACTTCGAATTCTTCTCCAGCCTTCCTACCTATTATCTGTTCTTCAAATCCTGGTATAAATGTACCTGAACCTATTTCTAGTGAGTAAGCTTCAGCAGTTCCACCTTCAAATGCTTCACCGTTTAGAAGACCCTTGAAGTCTATCACTGCAGTGTTTCCATTTTCTACTGGAGCATCTACAGTTACAACTCTAGCATGGCTCTGTAACATTGAGTTTAGTTCAGCATCTATTCTTTCTTCTTCAACTTCTGCTGATACCTTTTCTATTTCAACACCCTTGTAGTTCTTTACTTCAACTTCTGGTCTAACATCAGCTGTAGCAACAAGTACTAAAGATCCGTCTTCATTTGCTTCCTTGATGTCTAGCTCTGGCTGGCTAACAACCTTTAGGCCTAGTTCATCTACTGCTACTGGATATATTTCTGGTAGTAATATATCTAGAGCATCATTGAAGAATATTCCCTTTCCATAGTTCATTTCGATTATTCTTCTTGGAGCCTTTCCTTTTCTAAATCCATCTATCTTATATCTAGATCTAGTCTTCTTGTATGCCTTTTCTACAGCTGCATCAAATTCCTTTGCATCAACTGCCATCTCGAAGCTTACAGAATTTCCTTCTTTTTTGATTAGTTCTGCTTTCATTTCAATCCTCCTGATTTATTTTAATTTTTCATTATCTTTTATATTTTTTAACACAATTCGACTTCTTAATTATACTATAAAAGTACTCAAATTGCACCTATTTTGTGAAATTTATATATAAAAATAATTATATTGATAGCTACCATTATCTAGGTCCATGACAACATATGATCCTCTGCTTCCATCTCTTGGTTGAGAAAGACTACCTGGGTTTAGTATTAGTAGACCTCCCATATATGTGTCGTCCTTTATGTGGGTGTGACCATATATTACTATATTGGCGCCTATCTCCTGCCCCTTACTAGCTAGTATCTCCGGTCCATACTTTACACTATACCTGTGTCCATGGGTCAAGAAAAACTTGAGTCCTTCAAGCTCAAACTCTATCTCCCTGTCAGTATTTTCAAAGTCGCAGTTGCCTATGACTCCTATAACTGACTTTTTGGATTTTTCCTTGAGATATACAGAATCTCTAAAATTGTCGCCTGCATGGATTATTATATCTATTTTCTCTTCCTCTATTATAGAAAGTAGCTTGTTTAGCCTATCTATTGAATGGTGGCTATCTGATAGTATCAATAATTTCATTCCAACTCCTATTTCAATACACTTAAACTTTTAATACTATGTGCTTTAAATATACTTATACTTTAAGTATCCTTTATATTTCAATATACACTCATTCAAAACATATCTAAGATTATATGCCTTGATTTTTATATAGCTATTTAGCCTATATTGTCCTCTCTGCTAGAATCTTTATTAATTTGTCCTTCATAATCTCTAAGGCACGTGACCTGTGACTAAATGAATTCTTGATCTCTGGTGACAAGACTCCAAATGTCTCATCATAGCCTTCAGGTATAAACATAGAGTCATAGCCAAAACCATTATCTCCACTGGTCTTAATAGCTATCTTGCCCTCTACCTTACCCCTTGCAAGTATTTCTTTTCCATCTGGGAACACAAGTGCTATCACACATACAAACCTTGCTGTACGCTTATCCATAGGTACTCCTTCAAGTTCCTCAAACATCTTGTTCCTGTTGTCTTCATCTGTAGCATTTTCCCCTGCATACCTAGCCGAATATATGCCAGGTCTTTTGTCAAGAGCGTCTACCTCTATACCAGAGTCATCACCTATAGCTATCATTCCTGTTTTTTTGGCTATTGTTCTCGCCTTTATAAGGGCATTGTGCTCAAAAGTCCTTCCATTTTCTATTATTTCAAGACCTTCTAGGTCTACATCCTTCATAGATAATATCTTAAAATCAAGGTCTGACAACATAGTCTTGATTTCTTCTAGCTTGTGCATATTTCCAGTAGCTATAACAGCCTCTCTCTTGTATTCACAACCTATAATTGCATCTGCAACCTCACCCAAGGCCTGTCTTTGAAGTCTCATAAGGTCCCTATTTCCTTTTTCAGCAAGTTCTAATATCCTGCTCAACTCGTCTCTAGTAAAGGGTCTTTCTTCACCAGTCCCCTGGATTTCGATAAATTCACCCCTGTTATTCATGACAACATTCGTATCTACCATAGCCTTAGAGTCTTCCTCATAACATATATCAAGCCTTACCTCATCATCAATTATACCTATACTTATTGCTGCCAATAGGTTCTTTACAGGCATCTTCTTGATCTGACCAGACTTATACAGCTTGTATAGGGCATCTGCTAGGGCTACATAGGCACCTGTAATTGAAGCTGTCCTAGTACCTCCATCCGCCTGTATAACATCACAGTCTATCCATATAGTCCTCTCACCTAGGGCTTCCATGTCTACAACAGACCTGATAGACCTCCCTATCAACCTCTGTATTTCCTGACTTCTGCCATCCACCTTGCCCTTGGATGAATCTCTTTTCTTTCTAGATTCTGTAGCACTAGGCAGCATAGAGTACTCTGCTGTAATCCATCCTGACCCAGCCCCCTTCATAAAATGAGGCACTCCTTCTTCTATAGATGCTGTACAAATAACCTTGGTATTTCCAACTTCTATCAGTACTGAACCAGCAGAATACTTTGTATAATTCCTAGTTATCTTTACATCTCTTATTTGATCAAGCGACCTGCCATCAGGTCTAGAACTTGTATTTTCTTCCTTGTAACCACAGGCAACTTCACTTTTCTTGCCTAATGGGTTCTCTATAATTGCCATCAAACCACCTCACTTGCACTTATACAATTAAGCCTTTTCATTAGCTAAAACATCACTGTTCGTCATTTATTTATAGTTTTTGTCATTTATTCATTAGCTAGGCTGTTTATTACATCTTCCTTTGAATCAAGGTCCAAGATTGAAACAAATCTCGCTTCATCTATAACCTTTACCCCTAAAGATATGGCCTTATCAAGCTTTGATCCAGCCTCTTCACCTGCTAAAACAAAATCAGTTGATTTACTTACGCTTGATGTCGCCCTGCCTCCAAGGTCTTCGATAATCTTCTTGGCATCATTTCTCTTCATAGTTGGAAGAGTACCTGTAAGAACTATCTTCATCCCTTCAAACAGCATAGGTCTATCCGTTTTTTCCTCTTTTATATTTTCAAAATTTAGACCAGCTCTTCTAAGCTTTTCTATTGTTTCCTTGTTCTTGTCTTCTTCAAAGAACTTCTCAACACTGTCTGACATTATAGTACCAAACTCGTCTATCTTAATCAAGTCCTCTGATGACGCTGCCATTATCTCGTCAAGGTTATTATAGGCCTTGGCAAGTAATTTTGCTCCCTTTAGTCCAACAAACTTGATACCTAGACCGTTTATCAGCCTCCAAAGTTCGTTTGTCTTTGATTTTTCAATTGATGCCATAAGGTTTGCTACCGACTTCTTACCCATTCTTTCAAGCTGTTCCAAATCGTTTGGATCCAGATAGTATAGGTCTGCTATATCCTTGATCAATTCCTTATCTAATAGGAGCTTGACAATGGATTCTCCCATGCCCTCTATGTCCATGGCGTCCCTAGATACAAAATGGATTATACCACGCCTGATCTGGGCTGGACAAGATATATTGATACACTTGACCGCAGCTTCACCCTCTAGCCTTACTGTCTCTTCTCCACACACAGGACAGTGCTTAGGCATTTCAAAGACAATTTCAGAACCGTCTCTCTCATCAAAGTCTACCTCTAATACCTGGGGGATTATCTCTCCCGCCTTTTGAACCAATACTGTGTCACCTATCCTGATATCTCTTTCCTTGATATAGTCTTCATTGTGAAGAGAGGCCCTAGACACACTTGTACCTGCTAATCTAATTGGCTCTAATACTGCTGTAGGAGTAAGAGTCCCTGTCCTACCAACCTCGATTTCTATATCTAGCAACTTGGTCTTTTTCTTCTCTGCTGGGAACTTGTAGGCAGTTGCCCACCTAGGACTCTTAGCAGTAAAGCCTAGAACCTCTCTTTGGTCTAGAGAGTCTACCTTTATAACCATTCCATCTATATCATAGTCAAGTTGACCCCTCTTGTCTGTCCAATATTCTATATGGTCTATCACCTCATCTATGTTGGTACATAGTTTATAGCCTTTATTTATTTTTAGACCTAGTGATTCCATATATTCAAATGATTCGCTGTGCTTTTTTATACCTAGTTCATCCATGTTCTCAAGGTTGAATATAAATATATCCAGCGGTCTTTTGGCAGCAAGTCTAGAATCGAGCTGTCTTAGGGATCCCGCTGCAAGATTTCTAGGGTTTGCATAGACTGGTAGGTCGTGGTCGATCTGGTAGGCATTTACCGCCTCAAAATCAGCCTTAGATATGTATACCTCACCTCTTGCAATCAACTTCCTGTCTTCATCTATTTTTATAGGTATCGTCTTTATAGTCTTTATGTTGTCTGTTACATTTTCACCTATAAAGCCATCACCACGTGTAGCCCCTATTTGAAGTACACCTTGGTCATATGTAAGCCCTACAGATAGGCCGTCTATCTTAAACTCAACCACGTAGTTCACATCACCACTTACAGATGACCTGACCCTCCTATCAAAGTCCCTAATCTCCTCCTCAGAAAATACATTGCCTAGGCTGAGCATGGGTCTTTGGTGCCTATACTGGTCAAATTTTTCAAGGGCCCTACCACCAACCCTGACACTAGGTGAATCTGGTGCCTTTAGGTCTGGATACTTGTCCTCCAAACCTATCAGACACCTCATCATCCTATCATATTGGTAGTCACTTATTTCAGGATTGTCCTTGTTATAGTAACTATCACTGTGGTAGTTAAGGGTATAGGTAAGGTCTCCAACAAGGTCTCTTGCCCCATCAATATCCAAACTACCTATGTCTATATCTTCTATCTCTTCAAAACTTATAAGTTTAATCTCTTCTCTATCAGTCATACTAGTCTCTCAAAAAATCTCCCTTTAATATATCATCTGCATTAGTTGCAGCCTTCATTCTCTTGCCGTCCACAATATCTACTATTGTACCTTCTTCGTCTATTAGGAAGGTAGTCCTGCTGATTCCAAATCCTATCTTGCCGTATAGTTTTTTCTCAGTCCATACACCATAAGCCTCTATAACCTCTCTTTCTGGATCTGAAAGCAGTGTAAATGGAAGGTCATGCTTGGCAGTGAAGTTTGTATGAGCCTTCTGACCGTCCCTACTGATTCCTATGACCTCTGCACCCTTTTCCTGAATCTGTGGGTAATTGTCCCTAAAGTTACAAGCCTGCTTAGTGCATCCCGGTGTATTGTCCTTAGGATAAAAATAAAGTATTACCTTCTTGCCCCTGTAGTCTGACAGGGACACCTTATTGCCATCCTTATCCTCTAGTGTAAAATCTATCGCCTTGTCTCCTATGTTTAACTTTCTTTCCTTAGTCATAATCAATACCTCTCTTTCATTTCATCTCAATACCTATATTATACCCCATATATCAAGTCCTTTAATAGGTAAATAAGGAAAAATCAATATTGTTTGCAAAATAAAAAACTATGCAGAAATTAATCATGCATAGTTTCTATCTTCGTATTATTTTTCTTCTGAAGAGTCTTCAGATTTTTCATAGAATTCTTCATAAAGGGCCTCACACATATCAACCGGTCCAGCTCCATCTAGTAGAGGTGCCTGGTATGTCTTTATGTATAGGACCACTGGGTCACTGTACTTGTAGACATCTATCTCCACATGAGTATCAGCATCTTCTTCAACCAACCTATAGTTGAATACAAATGTCCCTATCCTATAGCCCTTCATATTATAGTCGAATACTTCAAATTCATTGCCTATATTTTCCAACATATTATTCTCCATCAATTATTCAACGTCAGGCATTTCCCAGTTGTGGTGAACCTTCTGAACATCATCATCGTCTTCAAGTATATCAAGAAGTTTCTCAAGTGACTTAACCTGTCCCTCGTCATCTACTACACTTGTAGTCTGAGGCAATAGCTTAACATCAGCTGCTACAAACTCATATCCCTTTTCTTCTAGTCCATCTCTAACAGCATTGAAGTCTTCTGGTGATGTAATGATTTCAAATCCATCTTCATCTGGTATAAAGTCTTCAGCACCTAACTCTAATGCTTCTTCCATCAACTGTTCTTCTTCAGCATTTTCGTTTGATATAAATATCTGTCCCTTTCTATCAAACATGAAAGATACGCAACCTGGAGTACCTAGGTTACCATTGTTCTTGTCGAAGTAGTATCTTACATTACCTGCTGTTCTGTTCTTGTTGTCAGTAAGTGTTTCAACTATTATTGCTACACCACCTGCACCATATCCCTCATAAGTGATAGATTCATAGTTTTCACCATCTCCACCACCTACACCTTTTTTGATAGCTCTATCTATATTATCATTTGGCATATTGTCAGACTTAGCCTTTACAATAGCCGCCTTTAGTGATGCATTGTATTCTGGATCTCCGCCGCCTTCTCTAGCTGCAACTGCAATAGCCCTTGCATGCTTTGTAAATACGTTTGATCTAGCTGCATCCTGCTTATTCTTTCTTCCTTCAATATTATGAATACGACCCATAAAATTTCTCCTTACCTTCAAAATTTATTTATTTGAAATTATTTAATCAATATACTACAAGATATTATTTTACCATACTATAGCTTATAAGTAAATAATTTGCGACTCTGATTTAAACAGTTTATTTCATTAATCTAAGTTATTGTTTAAATTCAACCAATAACCACTACACTAATTCACCCCTAGTCCCACTTAGGTGGTCTTGGCACTGGCACCCTCTTGTGTTCGCTGACCCTATGTAGCCTATCGATGATAGCAAGGTCTTTTTCAGGTACCTGGTCCCTCTTGCCCTCAATCACCATATCTATATACTTGTAAGTTGTTCCCATCTCGTTTTCATCAGTCTGTCCATCCCATAGACCTGCTGATGGAGCCTTGCTGATTAGGTCATCATGGATTCCTAGCTCCTTAGCCCATTCATATACTTCAGCCTTTGTAAGGTTGGCAAGTGGTAAAAAGTCTACACCACCATCACCATACTTTGTAAAGTATCCTGTCAATAATTCAGCAGCATTGTCTGTACCAGCTACCAAGTAGCCCATGTTGTTGGCTATTGTATATATAGTAGACATCCTGATTCTAGCCCTTAGGTTGGCATCTGACATCTTCCTAGTCTCTGGTCTATATAGGCCTTTTTCATCTAACTTGTCCTTGACCATCTCAAGTATCATCCCCTGAGGTTCATCAAGAACTAGCTCAAGGTATTCTATACCACATCCGTCTATAACCTTCATAGCATCCACCCTGTCCTGAGGATTAGACTTGATATTTAGTATTACACCCATAGAATCATTAGGGAATGCCTTTTTGATCAAGTAGGCTACAACAGCAGAGTCTATACCACCTGATATACCTACTATTACACCCTTACAGTGGGCTTGTTCAACCCTTTCTCTTATCCACTGAATTGTCTTGTTTATCTGTTCACTTCTAGTTGACATAACTACAGCTCCTTTTAAAATTTTTATTTATCTTATTTACAACATTGCTATCATCTTAATTTACTGCATTATCTATATCTTATTTACAATATTGTCTATCGCCTTAATTTACTACATTATCTATATCTTATTTACAGCATTGTCTCTCATCTTATTTTGTTTAAATGCCTACTTTAATATCTTGCCATCGATAACTGAAAAATACATCTCTTCTCCATCAATAATATCAGCCTGACCTGAGGAAATTTCGGTTGCAAGGTTTTTCAAATCATCTATCCTATCAAATTCGCAATTTACCACTATAGTAACATTGTCTGTATACAAAATATCCTCTAACTGGTATTCATTGCCAGCAAGTTCATTTTGCAGCTTGCCTAGCAGTGTATAATCACAAGCTATGGATATCCTCCTAAATAACTTCTTTTCCACAATCTTAGCTGCTTCAAGACCTATCTTTGCACCCTTGGTATAGGCACGAACTAGACCACCTGCCCCAAGTTTCACTCCACCAAAATACCTAGTGACAACTACTACAACATCTCTTAGGTCTTCTTTTTTTATGAGTTCAAGTGTAGGTATACCAGCTGTTCCCTGTGGCTCCCCATCATCGCTATATCTTTGTATATTCATAGATTGACCTATAGTATAGGCCCATACATTGTGGGTAGCATCCTTGTACTTGGCCTTCATCTCGTCTATAAATGCCCTCGCCTCTTCTTCGCTAGTCACTGGCTTGGCATGACCTATAAAGACAGATTTTTCCACAATATACTCATCTTTTCCATATTCATGTAAGGTTTTGTAGGTTTGCATCTTACATCTCCTTTCAAATCGCTATTAATATTATAGCATAAAAAACGTTGATGGCATATGACTTCCTAGTTTTAATAACTAGGACCACCAGATACCATCAACGTCACATAATGAAGAAAATAAGAAAATTATATTGAAGTTACTCGTAATTTACTATTCTTTCATAAAGTATTTATTTTTAACTAAGCCTCAGACCTACTCAAAAAGTAAGCCCTACTAACCTACTATATTACCTATTAATTAGTGTCGTTTTTCTTATAGTTCTTATATTTCTTATAAGAAACATCTACAAGAGATTTTTCCTTGCTGTGAGTCAACATTTCAAGGGCCTCAGACACCTTATAAAATCCACCACGAAGAAATTCTTTTGATACATCTAGTTCAACGCTTTCAGCTTCCATAACATACCACATAATAGCATTACAAACACGTTGATTTCTACTTCTTGAGAAAAACTCGTATATAGTGTCTCCAGCTATATCTAGAATTCTGGCATCAACACCTGTTTCAAGCTTAACTCTCTGAATAGCACTTTCATGAGGTAGTCCATCACCGACTATTTTTCCCTTAGGTAGGGTCCATTCACCTCTGTCATTTTCTACCAATAATACCTTGTTTGCATAAAATACAACACCACCAGAACAACGTCTCACTATCATTTTGAATCCCTCCAATTATTTAGTAATATTACCTACTACGCACCTACGTAGCGCCGACTAGACTGAGTACTTGATATGTAAGGCATCTAGAGATTCTCTTGCAGCCCTCAGTACATAGTCCTTCTCAAAGTCAGCCTTGAGTTTTATAAGATTTTCAAGAATCTTTATGCTGTCCTTGGTACCCAAGTTGGCAAGAGATTTGGCACAGTACTGTCTGACCTGTGGATTGGTATCTGAAAGTCCCATCTCCATAATATTTGAACTTGAAGTACTGCCTATCTTTCCAATAGCTGAATATGCTATTCTCCTGATATTGGCGTGCTTTTTCTCAGTTATGGGATATAGGATATCCAAAAACCTAGCATCTCTAAATTCACCTGCTGCCCAAACCAAGACCATCAAATCATCAACATTGTCTAACCTTAGTATACCCCTATAGACCTTCCTCTTAAAATCGTTTATGTCTGAGTTCTTAAGCTTGGACATAAAGTCGAGCCTCTCATCCTTAGACAATGATAGAAAATAATCTATGATATCCTTTTCTTCTTGTCCCTGAACAAGACTTTTCTTGGTCTTTCTTATGATATCTTTGGCTGTTATAAGGTCATTATTGACCTCTTCTAATGACTTGTTTCTGACCCTGGCAATTTGTTCAACATTAAGAGATTCTCTATAAAGGAGATATGTTATATAGTAATCCTCAAGGTTGTCGACATTTTCCCATCCTATTACCATCTATCCTCCCCCTATCTCAGTCTTATTAATATTATATTCTCTATAAAAATTGAAATTCCTTTAAGTTTTCGCAATTTTTTTATAAATATCATAAAATACTTATTTTTCGCCGAAAACCTAATCCCAGTCTGTAAACGTTATGCCTAACAATATCAAGCATAGTCCGCAAAATATAAGCTTCATGAAGGATTTGAAGCTATCCCATGCAAGCTCTATTCCACCGCATAATATTTGTAAAAATAGTTCCATTTTATCACCACCTATACTGTAATTATATCACCATTTAGATATCTTTATCAATCGTTAAAGTGGTTTTAATATAAGTATTAATTTGCATAAAAAAAGAGGGTAAATATACCCTCTTTTGAATATTCGTCTTTTTCTTATAATGAAGACTTAGAGTAGAATTCGACAACTAGTGAATCGTTGATTTCGATTGGCACTTCTTCTCTCTCTGGAAGTCTTGTAAGAACTGCTGAATAGTTAGCCTGATCCTTAGTTAGGTAAGGATGTTCGTTTAAAGCAGCCGCTTCAAAGTTAGCCTTGAATAGTTCATTAGTTCTGTACTTTTCTCTTAGTGATATTTCGTCTCCTACTGAAACGATGAATGAAGGTATATTAACCTTTCTTCCGTTAACATGGATATTTCCATGTCCAACCATCTGTCTAGCCTGTCTGATTGAGTTAGCAAGACCCATTCTGTATACTAGGTTGTCTAGTCTACATTCTAATGTTCTTATAACTGCTATACCAGTAGGTCCCTTCGCCTTCTGAGCCTTCTTCATGTAGATTCTCATCTGCTTTTCAGATACTCCATAGTAAGCTCTTAGTCTCTGCTTTTCAAGTAACTGCATACCGTATGGTGATAGCTTCTTGTCGCTTCTTGCAGTTCCCTTACCAGCTCTGTTCATTGCCTTTGGATGACCACATACGTTTAGTCCTAGTCTTCTAGATAACTTAAACTTAGGTCCTCTTGTAATTGATGACATATTCTTTCTCCTTTAAAAATAAATTGTGTGGATGCCTCTATTGGCATTGTCCATTGTAATATGATGGATGTGTGGACCAAGGTCCGCTACATTGTCCATATAGAAGATAAATGCTTGATATGTTTCCCTAATCTAGTAGATATAAGGTTCTATACCTGCATCTAAACTATTGTCGCTCACTACACGACTTTAATATTATACTATATATAATAGTCCTTGTCTAGTATTTTTTCCTAGTATCCTGTGGTATCAACTAAATATCCTAAGCTTCTATCAACTTGCAGACATCTATCCACTCTGCGTCTATAACCTTGTCTACCTCATCTACCCTAAAAGCTACCGTACACTCTGGAGCCCCCGCTGCTGAATAGACTACTTCAAACCTCTTTAATGATTCATCCAGATAAGCTACTACGCCTTTATTTAGACCAAGAGCACATACGCCACCTGGCTTGTGTCCTATGATTGATTCTACTTCTTCCCACGGAACCATCTTGGCCTTTTTCTTGAACATATCCTTGTACTTCCTGTTGTCTATCTTGGCATCTCCAGCTGCAACTATGACAATCGGCTTATCATCTAGCAAAAATGACATAGTCTTGGCTATTAACTTCTCCTCACAACCTATCATCCTAGCTGCATTTTCAACTGTATCACAAGGGTTAGGGTGGATTGTTATCCTATTCGCATATCCCTTTCTCTCCAACTCTTCCTTTACACTTTCGTAAGACATAACCTCAACCTCCTAATAGATATTAATTCTATAGTAGTGGAGATATAAACCTCAACACTCCATGCCAAATCCTAGTCCTCATACTTCTACGTCCAGAATACTTACTAGTGACATCTTCTGACTGGGCAAACATATTTTCCATGTCTATTCTCATCTCTTTTACTAGATCTTCGTCATATATGTAGACCCCGTTTTCAAAGTGCAGGTACAAACTCCTGTAATCCATATTTATAGTACCTATTACACCACACTTGTCGTCTGATATATGCTGTTTAGCATGGACAAATCCAGGACTGTACTCATATATCTTGACTCCATTTCTAGCTAGATTGGCATAGTTTGACCTTGTTATAGCATATATTATCTTTTTGTCTGGAATCCCAGGCGTTATGATTCTTACATCTACACCTCTCTTGGCAGCAAGGGTAAGCTCATCCCTCATTATATCGTCAATTATAAGATATGGAGTTGTTATATATAGGTAGTCGTTTGATGTTTTGGCAAGATTTAGGTATACATTCTCTGCAACCTGTTCTTCATACAGGGGATTTTCTGCAAATGGCTGAAGTATCCTTAGTTTATTTTTGGACTTAGTAACTGATGATTCCTTATTTTCAATGGCTACAGTCTTGTCTTGTGTATCTATAGGCTCGCCTTTTGTGTCCACAATCTTGTCCTCGCCTTTTGTATCCACAATCTTGTCCTCGCCCTTTGTATCTACAAGTTTGTCTTCGATATCGTCTTCTAGTAGGTCTTTTTCATTTAATACATCGTATGATATATTGCACATATCGTATTGGTTTATAAGATTTTCAAGGCTCTCCCTCTCACTCTTATTCCTCCTCATTGCGTGCCACATTTCCAAAAATATCATAGTGAGATTGTCAACCGACCTACCCTTAATCATAATTCCTGTATCTTTCCAGTAACCAAATGGGTTTACAATATTAAAGTACTCATCTGCAATATTATAACCACCTGTAAAGCCTACCTTGCCGTCTATTACAGTTATCTTCCTGTGGTCCCTGTTGTTCATAAATATATTTACTATTGGTATAACCGGATTGAATACCCTACACTTGATACCTTCCTTGTTTAACCTTTTTGAAAACGGCCTATCTACAAAGCCTAGGCTACCGACATCATCATATATAACCCTGATATCCAAGCCCTCGTCAGCCTTCCTCTTAAGTATGTCCTCTATAGCCCTAAAAGAACCAGCATCCTCTATAGCATGATACTCCATAAAGATAAATTTTTGGGCATTTTCCAACTCTTCTTTTAGTTTCTCAATAGCATCCGAAGCCTCTGAAAAATAGACTACATCGTTGTTGCTATAGGCAGGATAGTTTCCGAACTTATCAATATAATTAACATGTCCATAGACATCTGGATCTATATTCTTCAACCTAGACATAAGCTCCCTGTCTCTTTGAAGGACACCATCTGCCATTCCATAGATATATTTAAATCTCCTTCTGATAGATATAGAAGTAAACCTACTCCCTAGCAAGGCATACAGTATAAGTCCTGCAACTGGAGCTACCAATATTCCAATTATCCAAGGAATCTTGATTGCTGAATTGGTGTGCTTGCCTAGGATCCTAAATATTAGTAGGATAGACAATACCCTAAGTACTATGTCCAACTTTGGATACCAAATATTGAGGGCATATACACCACTCAAGATCCAAAATATCTGAAAGGCAAAGCCGAGACCAGCTATAATCGCCCTGTTAGTTCCATTCTTCTCCTTTTTCAAAATATCACCTTCCCTTCGCTAAATCACTGATTTGATCAAACCTACTTATTATATAGTCATAGCCATTCTTACTATGAGGTATCATGCAATTAGAACAGTCTTTTATTCCTCTATCGCTGTATTTATAATTACCGCCACACTTGGTCCCCAGGGCATACAGGGGACAATAGCAAAAAAGGCAGTTAAAATTCTCTAAATCATCCGTCTTGTGACAAGGAAAGAACTCGCACTCTCTATGACTAAAAAACTTATACTTATTTTCCATGTAAGCCCCCTCTCATTTAAGTATTTTCTCTTTACATTCACTAATTATACCATACTCGAGTAATTAATTTAACATATCTTATGTTTATTTATTGATAGTCTATCTGTTTTTTATATGGTATAATCAGATTAATTAACATTTTTTAATAAGGAGTAGTGCATAAATATAAATATGAGCGATTTAGATATAAAAAATAAACCAGAAGACCAGCTTGTTGAAAGGGCCCTTTGTGTAGGACTGAACCTTACTAGCAGGGTAATGCAAGGCTCCATCGGCATAGAAGAGTCCATGGCTGAGCTAAAGGAACTCGTCAAGGCTGCCGGTGCTGAATTCGTTGGTGAGTTGATCCAGAACAAGGACAAGGTCGATACTGCTACCTACCTAGGGAGCGGTAAGATAGAAGAGATAAAAATATATGCAGAAAGTCTTGATGCAACAATGATAGTTTTTAACGATGAGCTATCAGGCGCCCAAATCAGAAATATAGAGGATATAATCGGTAAGAAAATAATAGACAGGACTACCCTTATCCTCGATATATTTGCCCAGAGAGCCCTATCTCGTGAAGGTAAACTACAGGTTGAATTGGCCCAGCTAAAATATAGACTTCCTAGACTATACGGTATGGGTGGTCAGATGTCCAGAACTGGTGCTGGTATAGGTACTAGGGGACCCGGTGAACAGAAGCTTGAAAAAGACAAGAGGCATATCCTAAACCGTGCAGCAGCCATACGTAAGGAACTAAAAGAGGTTGTCAAGCACAGGGAAATCCAGAGAAGCCAGCGTCAGAAAAACAAGATTCCTATTGTAGCCCTAGTAGGCTATACCAATGCAGGCAAGTCTACCTTACTGAATGAACTTATCAAGACCCATCCAGACTACGAGGCAGAAAAAGGTGTATTCGTAAAGGACATGCTATTTGCAACCTTAGATGTAACCCTTAGAAGGGCTCTTCTTCCTAACAAGAGAGAATTTTTACTTGTTGATACAGTCGGCTTTGTAAGCAAACTACCACATGACCTTATCGAAGCCTTCAAGTCCACTCTTGAAGAAGTAAATTATGCAGACCTAATACTTCATGTAATAGACGCTACAAATGAATCTTCAGATATACAAAAACATACAACCGACTCAGTCCTTAAGGACCTAGGAGCAGACGAAAAAGCCACTATAACTGTCTACAACAAGATAGACAGATTAAACCTAGATATATATCCAAAAAGCCAGGAAGATCTTGTATATGTATCTGCTAAACAGGGTATAAATTTAGACAAATTAGTGAAACTAATAGAAAAGAAACTTACGGAGGATTCTTATGAGGTAAACCTACTCCTTCCATATGACAAGGGACAGATTTTTAGCTATTTAAGTGATAAGTATCCAATAGACAAGTTCGAATATACAGATGAGGGAATAGACCTACTTGTATCGTTGGATGAAGTTGATTTTAATATTTATAAAGAATATATAAAAACAAAATAGTGTGGAGGTAAATATGGAAAAATTAATTATTTCTAACAAGGACGTCAGCAAATTCGACGAGGTCGCAGTGTTACTAGCTGTAAATGAGGGTGAGGAATTTCATGCAACTACCGTCTACGAATCAATGATTGAACTAAAGGAATTGGTTCAGGCTGCTGGTAGCGAAACTAAGGCAGAGCTAGTACTCAACCAAAAGATAGACCCTGACTACTATGTAGACAAGGAAAATCTAGAATATGTAGCAAAACACGCACAAGAACTGGAAATAGACATGATAGTGACTATAGACAGCCTAAGTGGTAACCAAATCAAGAACATGGAAGAAGTAACTGGTCTAAAAGTTGTAGACAGAACTATACTCTTACTTGATATCTTCAGCCAAAGCTCAAGCAGGCGTGAAGGAAAGCTTGAAATTGAAAAGGCCCAGTTAAAATACAGGTCTACTAGAATTGAGGGATTCCAGGGAAAATACAAGTACGGAAGTGGTATCGGTGTTTTCAGCCCTAGCAAGAAGAGACTCCTAACTGACCTTAATGAGATAAACGAAAGAATTGATTCCATAAAAACAGATCTTTCTGTAATAGTTAAGAATAGGTTTGTTCAAAGATCTAGAAAAACAGATGTAAAAGCCCCACTAGTGGCCTTTGCAGGATACACTAATTGTGGTAAGTCAACTATTATGAACAAGTTAATAGAACTTGGCCCTGACCATACTAAAGAGAGCGAAGTAATAGTAAAAGACCACATGCTTTCTACACTTGATGTATCACTTAGAAAATCAATGCTTCCAAACGGCAAGGACTTCATGATAGTAGACACTATAGGATTTGTAAGTGACCTTCCTGGAATCATAAGAGAGGCATTCAGGTCTACATTTGAAGAGGTGAGTTACGCTGACCTTATACTAGTTGTATACGATGCTAGCAGGGACGACTTAGAAGCTCAAAAGAGTATCATGGACTTCACATTTGAGAAGATCGGTGTTTCAAACAAGAGAAAAATCGAAGTCTACAACAAGGCTGATAAACTTGACCCAATACCTGAATCAAGCGACAACAAAATCTATGTTTCAGCAAAATCAGGCTATAATTTAGACAAGTTAATCGAAGCAATACAGTTCAATCTTTTTGAAGATAACCAAGATGCTAGCCTTCTTATACCATACTCAAGATTTGATATTTTCAATGAAATAAAGAAAAATAGGGTTATTGAGATGGACGACTTCAAGCATACTGATTTTGGTATAGAGCTAAATATCGTTCTTAGCAAGGATGAGTTTGAAAAATATAAGTTGTTTATAAAATAAAGCTATTTTTATAAGATTTATATCCAAATAAATATTTTCAAATTATTTGTTGGATTTTTGTAATCGAGAACTTAAGACAAAATTTAGGGGCTGAATATTCAGCCCCTAAATTTTTCTTATTAATTCTGCAAGAGGAAGGCCCATCACAGTATAATAGTCCCCTCTTATCTCCTTTACAAGCAAGGCCCCCATATCCTGTATACCATATGCACCAGCCTTGTCCATTGGAGATCCGCCTTCTATATACTTGTTGATTATATCCTCCATCTTTTGGTCATAATCATAAAATAGAACTTCTGTATGACTGACGAAGGACTCTACCCTATCATCATAGACTAGACTCACTCCAGTATAGACCCTGTGTAGCTTACCACATAGACTCCTAAGTATCCTATAGGCATCATCCTTATCTTTTGGCTTACCTAGGATCTGATTTTCGTCTACAACCAGAGTATCAGACCCTATCACAATATAGTCTTCACCATATTTTTTCTCAGCTTGGTCTTTAACAACAAGGGCTTTTTCTCTAGATAGCCTTTCAACCATTTTCTCCGCTATATAATAGGATTGCTTACCTGAATAAGTGCTATTTATTTCCTTTTCTATTATCTCTTCATCTAGGTCTGCTGTTATTACATCAAACTCCAGACCACACATATCAAGGAGCTGCTTTCTCCTTGGTGAACCACTTGCCAAAACTATATTTTTATTCATATTAGTTACTCTCATTCATTATTGTAAATACTGGGTATGTAGGTTTGTCTGACTTGGTGCTACCGGTGATATCGCCTAGAAGTGCCAGACCTGAATAGTAAGCCCTCTCAATAAAATTAGCGTCTTTAAGAGCAACCTTTGGATATAGGTCAACACTAGTTGCTATATTACCCCAAGCATCAATCAATTGCATCTGGGCAATTGGCTTGTCGTAGTCTTTTAGTATATTTACCCTCTTATATACCAACCTCTGCTTGAATTTCTCATCCTGCCTCTTTATTATACTAATATTTTCATCAGGACAAAGGTCCGTCTTAATCATTCCGTTTATGTTCTTGCTGGCCAATACCTCACCCTTCTTGTATAGGTTTTTGGTCTTGTACTTTTGAGTTATAAAATCTAGGGTATTATAGGCAGAATCTCTTCTAGCTTCTTTACTTGGAGCTCCCATACTCACCCCTATCAGCCTGTTATCAACATCATTTTCTCCGCCCCTATTAGTCCTAGATGAATATGCCAGACAATAACCTGCCTTGTCTGTAAAACCAGTCTTCAATCCATCTGACTCCTTGAATAGGGGAAGTATTGGGTTGGTATTTTCTTCATCAATCTGCTTTTTAGTATTTACAAATCTTTTTTTAGAAGTTATATTAGTCAATTCTTTTTCGTAATTGTCATACAAAAATTTGGACAAAATCGCTACATCTCTAGCACAAGTCGTATTTTCATATGTAATTTTTTTGCCGTATTTTTCTCCATATATAGGTAGACCATTTGGATTATAAAAAACTGTCTTGGTCATACCAATCTCACTGGCCTTATCATTCATCCTCTTGACAAAAGTCTTGTAGTCTCCTCCTACGTGCCTTGCTATGGCTAGAGCTGAGTCATTTGCTGATATTATCATCATAGAGTCCAAAAGTACATCTAGACCTACAATATCTCCCTCATTTAGCTTCATATTTGTTCCATCTCTGTTGACATCGCTAGCTAGTATTTTTACCTGATCATGCATTGAAACCTTTCTCGCCTTTAGGTCATCGAATGTGATCAGCAAGGTCATCATTTTAGACAAGCTCGCCATTGCAGTCGGTGTTAGAGAATCCTTTTCGTATACTATCCTATCTGATTTCGTGTCAACCACTATAGCATGTCTTGAATTCCTATCACTAAACCTTGTATATGCCATAGACCTTGGAGATAGTCCAATCAAGAGCGATAAACTAATCGATACAAATTTAATTGTCGTATTTACAAACCTAGTATTTCTCATATCAATACATCCTTTACTAAAAATATCCCTTTAATTATATATAGTCAATAAAATAAAACCCAATAAAACAACAAGATTTATTAATGTTGTTTTCAATCTGCAATCCTGTTTATAATTATAAAAAACCTGCATTTATTATTATAACAAAAATAATATACATTTCACATATTTTATGCAAGGAAAAATCAATTATGACTATAATGTAATAACTCAAATGACAAAAGTTACAAGTTGACTATAATTAAGACCTTTGACAAATAGGAAAATATCAACTAAAATTAGATTATAATAAAGAATGGAGGTTACCTATGTTTGAAACCAGTGCAGATGATCTAATACTTGAGAAATTGATAATTTTATATACATTTAATAACCTTAGAGAAGATGTTACCGATTCACAGCTTACTCAGATAATAATGGAAACAGACGCAATGAACTACTTTACATTTAGGGCATTACTTCCAAAAATGTTGGAATCAAAGTTTATAACAAAATACCAGTCGCTTGATACCGACCTATATTCAATCACTCAGAGTGGCCTTGAAGTCTTGGTATACTTCCAGAATAGGATCCCTGAGTATTTCAGAAATAAAATACTTGACTACATTGTCAACCACGATGAGGATATATTCTCCTCTAAGATTGTCAGACAAGCTAAGTACTCTAGTCAAGACGACAAATATGTAGTTACCCTAATACTTAACCAGAACAGTAGAAACCTTATGACAATAAATGCAAATGTTGATACTGAACCAGATGCCAAATCCATGTGTGATAATTGGGACAAGAACTACAAGGAAATAATGTCCTTACTAAAATCTACTTGCTAGTGAATTATCCTACAAGACAATATATCAAACAAAAAAATGAAGATAAGTGTATAAACTCCACCTATCTTCTTTATTTTTGATTAAATTTTATCTTCTAACTAACTGGCACACTGTGTCATCTAATTTTTCAAACTTTATATCTGTCTTTTCTAGCATTCCCTGTATGAATCTACTTCTAAGCTTCAGGTAGAACTTAGCAAAATCTATACCCATTTCATCCCAATATTTCTTTGTAGTCGGTCTAACCCTTGACCATACTATCTCATCATACTCTTCATTTATTATCTGATTTATCTCCTCAGTTTTGCCACCATCAAGTAGCATATCCCTTATTGCATCATATACATACCTGATAGGTTTCCCCTCATAATCTGTCTCAACCTCTTGCCCCAGCTCATAAAAAGCATTCTCTAAATTTACAAGTTGGCTCTCATCTGCATCTATAACAGACTTGACAACGTATGCAAATCTCTTCTCAACAATCTCAAGATTTCTATCAAGCCACCCATATTGTGACATTTTTTTCAAAGTTTCTTCTAAGCCAAGATCCTCAAAATTTCCAAAACGTTCTTTTACTTCATTTATCAAGTTTTCATTTATGCCTTCTTCATCAGCAACCTTAGCAACTGTTTCTATAAACTTTTCTTGCTGCCTAATCCTCATGTATACCTTTTCCGGCTTGTTGGTATTAATGTTTCCCATAATATACTCCTTTGTTTTGCCTTTTTATAACTATTCTATACATACTATTATACATTATTTAACAAAAAATTCATATAAAAAAGTACAAAAAATTCTAATAAATTTATATTATTAATCTAAAACAAAATAATCTAGGGCTTTTCACCTAAACCCTAGATTATTTTCGTAATATTCTTATTTTTTATTAACTAAGCAATAGTTAGTTAATAGTTAATCATTTCTCGTTTGCTATATTATTTTCCTTCACCGAAGAATAGTTCTATGTCATCTTCGACTGTTCCTATTCCTGCTATACCAAAGTTTTCTACTAGAACCTTGGCTACATTTGGTGATAGGAAGGCTGGTAGAGTTGGTCCAAGATGGATATTCTTTACACCTAAGAATAATAGTGAAAGCAATACTATTACAGCCTTTTGTTCATACCATGCTATATTAAATACTAGTGGTAGGTCGTTGATATCCTCTAGTCCAAATACTTCCTGTAACTTCATAGCTATTACTGCTAGTGAATAAGAGTCGTTACACTGGCCTGCATCTAGAACTCTTGGTATACCATTGATATCTCCAAGGTTTAACTTGTTGTACTTGTACTTAGCACATCCAGCTGTCATTATCACAGCATCCTTTGGAAGAGCCTTGGCAAAGTCTGTATAGTAGTTTCTACCCTTCTGTCTTCCGTCGCATCCTGCCATTACTACAAATTTCTTGATAGCTCCTGTATTTACAGCCTCAACAATCTTATCAGCAAGAGAAAGTACCTGGTTGTGGGCAAATCCACCTACAAGTGTTCCTTCTTCTAACTGAGTTGGAGCAGCACACTTCTTAGCGTGTTCAATTATTTCTGAAAAATCCTTAGTTGATCCTGCTTCGCCTGGTATATGCTTACATCCTGGGTATCCTGCAGAACCTGTTGTATATATCCTATCCTTGTATGAGTCCTTTGGTGGTACTATACAGTTTGTAGTCATCAGGATAGGTCCATTGAAGCTTTCAAATTCTTCCTTCTGTAACCACCAAGCATTTCCATAGTTACCAACTAGGTTGTCATACTTCTTGAACTCTGGATAGTAGTTGGCTGGTAGCATTTCTGAATGTGTATATACATCTACTCCAGTTCCCTTAGTCTGTTCCAATAATTCCTTTAGGTCTGATAGGTCATGACCTGAAATTAGTATAGCTGGGTTGTTTCTAACACCTAGATTTACTTCTGTTATCTCTGGGTTACCAAATGTTCCAGTATTGGCTGAATCTAGAAGGGCCATTCCCTTAACGCCAGCTTCTCCTGTTGCAAGAACTAATGATATTAATTCATCCACACTTAAATCCAAAGTAGTCTTGTATAGGGCTTCCTGAAGGAAAGCATCTACTTCTTCACTATCGTAGTCTAACATATTAGCATGCTTTGAGTATGCTGATAGACCCTTTAGTCCGTATATAGTAAGCTCTCTTAGAGACCTTATATCTTCATCTTCTGTAGCAAGTACGCCTACTTGTCTAGCCTTTTCATCAAACTTAGATGTATCTCTTTCATCCCAAAGTGCAACCTCACTTAGGCCAGACTTGTCATCCAACTGTGCTATCAAGTCTTTCTTTACATCTAGAGTTCTAATTACTCTATCAACAAAAACATCAAAGTCAAAGTTGGCATTTGTAATAGTTGTAAATAGGTTAAGAGTTATCATGTGGTTTACTTCCTTAGATATAGTCTTACCTTCAGCTCTTAGCCTAGTAGTAACTTCTGATATTCCCTTGTTGGCATATACTAGTAAGTCCTGGATTCTAGCAACCTCTGGAGTCTTTCCACAGACACCCTTTACCGTACAGCCTGAACATCCTGCTGTTTCCTGACACTGATAACAAAACATATTTAATTCCTTCATAATTTTACCCTCCATATATTTTCATTTCTTTTTATTTATATTTAGCAATCGGTTGAAATATCTTGTCTTTCTCAATCCTATGTCATTATTATATATCTTGACTTTAAAAAAGTCGGTTGCATATGCAACCGACTTAAATTTTTAAATCATATCCAGTTTTTTTCTTGTGCAATTCTAACTGCATCAGTCCTATTTTCAGCATCCAACTTTTGTAAAATTATACTTATATAATTCCTAACAGTACCATCAGAAAGATAACTAATCCTTGCAATCTCCTTATTCGATAGACCTTGAGCGACCTTCCTAAGTAATTCTTCTTCCTGACTAGTAAGTGGGCTATGGTCATTAATAACAATATCCATAAGCTCTGGAGAGTACTCTTTTTTCCCTAATAAAACACTGTGAATCGTCTTCATCAAATCTGTAATAGATCTTTCTTTTAGTACATATGCATCAACACCTGACTTGATAGCCCTTTGAAAATACCCACTTCTTTTGAAGGTTGTTATTATTATTATCTTCGTAGTTATGCCTTTACCTTTTGACCATTCTAAAACATCTAATCCAGTTTTCTCAGGCATTTCTACATCCAGAATGGCAACATCTATTTTTTCATTTTCTAATATATATTGTGCCCTTACTCCATTTTCAGCTTGAAATACTTCCTCAACTTCCTCTTGAAATTTAAGAAGTTGACATAAGGCATCTCTTAACATACTCTGGTCTTCTGCTACTAATATTTTCATTACAAATCCTCCATGGGGACATATATTCTAATATTGGTAGGACTTACCTTAGAAACTATATCTATCTTTCCCTTTATAGTTACCAGCCTATCTTTTATTGCATGGAGTTCTGTCCCATCAATATTAAAAAAACCTATCCCGTCATCTTTATAATCAAGAATTAAATTGCCATCTTGTACCGAAAAATCCAATCTACAATTATCAGCACTACTATGCTTTATTAAATTTGTCACCAGCTCTCTCAAAATCATAGTGAACTTTCCTTGAACATGGCTAGGAAGCCTGTATGCAAATTCACTTCCACTTAAATTAAATGTAATACCGGCTATTTCAAGCATATTATTTAAAATCGTGATTTCATCCTTTATCCTAGGCTCTTTAAGAGATTCCACTATTTGTCTTACATCATTCATAGACTTCTTAGAAATTTCCTGTAAGTCCTTTATCTCATTTTTAGCCATATCTATTTCACCTTTATTTAATAGGGCATTAGCAAGCTCTGCCTTGACTGACAACATAGCAAATACATGGCCTAATGTATCATGTAGGTCTTGTCCAATTCTATTCCTCTCATTTTCAGCTATTAGGAGATTAATAGAATTGTTTTTTTCCAAGATAGCCTCTTTTTGTTTCTCACGTTCTGCTTCTCTCTTCCAATAATACATAAGTGAACAACACATAATAGTAGCCAACACTGCCATAAGCTTAGCTGATAAATCATTCCTATATACCAATACTAATATATCTGTTATTACTATAATAAAAATAAAAGTTAACATACGAAACGAGGTCAGCTTATCATTATACTTGAAAGACAAAAGATTTGTAATATAGAAATAAAACCATACCATCCCACCATCAAACACAAATGTCATAGATAAAATGTAAAGTAGCATATAAATCCACACTATTTTAGAAATAGTACTGTCATCTTTATGAACTAGATATAGATAAGATACTACAAATCCAAGAGTAAACCATATTGTCCACAATGGATAATTAAATTTAAACACACCAAACACTGGGAATGCAATAAATATCAAGGGTAGGTAGTATAATGGATTCTGTAGTTGTATCTTTTTCAATTATTTCACCTCTCGTTTTTTCTTAATAGTAATAGCAAATGATGTAATAATTATAACATATGCCATTACTATGAGCAAAGATTTCACACCTAGTACACCTGATGATGCAAAATTAGTGACTATCTGATTTACATGATAGCTAGGAGTAATCTTTGAAATATTTTGAACCCAACTTGGAAACATCGATATAGGCCACCAAGAACCACCAATCACAGCCAGTCCCATAAATACAATATTAGATGTAATAGACATAATTTGCTGGTTCTGTATTTGGGCTATAAGAAGGCCTATAGCTAGGTATACAAAGCTTGTTACAATCAATAAAATAACACTAAACAAGCCCCTATACCAAGAAATATCTACTCCTCTGAAAAATATACCTACAAAAAATGTCGCCAAAATTGATACCAAAAAGTATATCAAGACCCTAACCAACTTGGATATGTAATAACTTCCAATTCCTAATGGAGAATGCTCAACATATGTCAAATAGTGGTTATTTTTATCTTCATTTAGCATTATAGGAAGCGAGAATAAAGCAAATGATGACATAGAAAATGAAGTCATAGTCAACATATATCCTTGTACAAATTTCCTATTCATTTCAGGACTGTGTAAATCCACAGAAGATGAAAAGAAAAGAAAAAATGCAACTGGCATTCCTACTGCCATTATAAACACAGGCCAATTTCGCCAAATTTGTATCCATTCAACTTTTATTAGTGACTTCATTATTATGCCTCCCTCGTTTTTTCAAATATTGTATTTAGTAATGTCTTATTTTGTAGCTCTATATCTTTAATCCCGCATCCTATTAACTGTAGATCTTCCCACACATTATCTATATCATCTGTTTCAAATCTGATATAGTCTCTTGCAACTACAATATTATAATCATGGTCCATTTCTTCCAAACCCTTTAAAAATCTAATCGGCAAGGTAATTTCTTTTTTTGTTTCCTTATTTCTAATAGTATACGGTGTAGTATCACTTACCAAAAAGCCCTCATTTAGGACTAAAATCCTATCTGCAGTATGTTCAACTTCTTCGATATAATGACTTGAATAAACTATAGTAGTTCCCTTATGCTTTAATTCTTCAATAATTTCCCAAAACTTCTGTCTAGTAGAAGTGTCCATCCCAGCAGTCGGTTCATCTAAAAATAAAATTTCTGGTTTTCCAACTAAGCAAAGCACAAATGCTAATAGGCGTTTTTGTCCACCAGATAATTTTCCTGCCAACTGATTAAGTTGTTTATCAGTGAAACCTAGAATTTTTATTACTTCATCTGTAGTTAAAGAATCAGTATAGATTTCTTGAAAAAATTTAATTAATTCCAATACCTTCAAATCTTTTGGTATCACATTCTCCTGCATCAATACGCCTATTTTTTTCTTATTATCTTTGAATCTAGGCTCTTTACCATCAATCAGGATCTTTCCTCTATCAATAAATCTATCTCCTATCATACATGACATAAGAGTTGTTTTTCCAGCCCCATTAGGCCCAATAAGAGCTACAATTTCACCAGCTTTAATTACAAAAGAAATACCATCTAATACATTCTTTCCTTTTATCTTCTTTTGGACTTCTTTTACCTCTATCATCTCTACCTCCTACAAAAACTTATATTATTATTTATTTTATTAAATATAATCTTTATAATTATATTTTAACAAGCTAACAAGCATACTTTAAGTCACCTCAGTCACAAAAATAAATTACATTTGTCATATTTTATAAAAAAATACTCCCTTACCGCTTATACAGTAACAGGAGTATTTATTTAGAAATGCATTTAGTTTTTTATATTTTAGAGGTATTACTACTAACAGACATCATACCTAAAATTGAACTTTCCTTAAAACAGCCCTCATAGAACCAACCAGAAAGAGTGAACCTGCTCCAATAACTAGATTGTTTTTCTTCGCAAGCGTAGGTTCCTTGCTTTTGTCCACCTTTTTAGCCTTCTTAGAAGATGTCTTTTTATTCTTGACCTTGCTGGCACTATTTCTCTCTTCTTTAATCTTTTTTTGTAGGTCAAGCGAGTACTTGACAGCATCCTCACTGTTCTCTATACAGATTATGTCATCACAATACATACCAACCCTATATGCAAGCTCTTCTAGGTCCATAGCCCTAGAGTTGTCTGGTAGGGTCAATATTATGTGGTCAAACTTAGGCGCTAGGAGCTTGACCATAGAGTCAACATCCTTGTCAGCCAATATACCTAGAACTAAGGTTTTTTCCCAGCTATCATCAAACTGTCTATCCATTTCTTTTGCTAGGGCCTTGGCTCCATCTAGATTGTGGCCTCCATCTAATATATAAAGAGGTCTCTCGCTTACTACCTCAAATCTTGCTGGCCACTTAGTTTTTAGGAGACCCTCATATATAGTTTCATCATTTATCTTGTCAAAGCCAAGCTTGTCCTTGAGATATACTAATACGTTAATGGCCAAAAGGGCATTTCTAGACTGGTATTCACCTACCATCCTGATCTTTATATCCTCATACGTCCTAGCTCCAACCCTACAAGTAAATACCTGGTTATTTAGGTTATACTTGCTAATAACTATAGACTCGTTATCAGTAACCAATATGTCAGCATTATTTTCACTAGCAACTTTTTTTATTACATCCTCCACTAGCTTGTCCTGACCGTATAGTATTACATGGCCACCTTCTTTTATAATACCAGCCTTCTCCCAAGCTATCTTTTCTATATCGTCTCCAAGAACCTTGGTATGGTCCTTACTTATTGACGCAATTACACTCACAAGAGACTTGTCTATTACATTTGTGGCATCATACCTACCTCCTAGTCCTACTTCCAGTACTACAAGGTCTACATTTACCTTTTTGAAATAGTAAAATGCAACGGCTGTGACAACTTCAAATTCTGTAGGATGGTTTAGTCCATCACTGACCATAGTCTCTATCTTGTCCCTTACAATTTCAACTGTGTCTGCAAGGTCTTGGTCACCTATATCTATACCATCTACCTTTATCCTCTCATTAAATCGTTCTAAAAATGGAGATGTGTACAGACCTATCTTATATCCACTCTCGATTAATGAGCTCGCTATAAATGACGAAGTAGATCCCTTACCATTGGTCCCAGCTACGTGTATAATTTTCAAGTCATCCTGGGGATTTCCCAGCCTTTTAAGTAGTTCCCTGATGGTATCTAGACCAAGTACCATGCCAAACCTATCTATCTTATGTATGTATGCTAATGCTTGTTCGTAATTCATTATTTGCTCCTTATCCTTAATCTATATTACTAATTATACTACAAAAGGCCACCCCATTAAACACGGGATGACCTATTATAATAAACTTTATTGCAATACTATTGTAATTGTGTATTTGATTATAGTATTCTGATTATACATTAAATACTACTATTTTAAGTTAGCTAATAATGATTTAGTGAATTTCCAAACTCTTTCAACTGATTCAATACCCATTGATTCAAGTGGTGTATGGGCATCTGTAATGTCTGGTCCGTAGCTTAGCATATCGCAGTTTGGTAGTATTCCCTTTAGAAGACCACACTCAAGTCCTGCATGGATTGAACTTACTTCTGGTTCTTGGCCATACTGAGCCTTGTAAGTTTCTATTGCTATATCTCTTAATTCAGAGTTAGCATCAAACTGCCAAGCTGGGTAAGCTGCATACTCTCTAGTCTTAACACCCATAACTTCACCAAGAGTGTTTATTCTATCTAGTATTTCTCTAAGTGAGCTAGTAGCTGCTGAACGAACAGAAGTTGTAAGAACAATCTTTCCATCTTTTTCTGCTATTATAGCGTTATTTAGAGAAGTCTGTACTAGACCTTCTATATCCTTAGACATATACTGTACTCCATCTGGAAGGATCATTAGGAAGTTGATTATCTTGTCAGATACTTCCTTAGTGTAAGACTCTTTTACTTCTACCTTATTAACAAGAGCCTTAAAGTCTGGTTCTTCAACCCTGTATTCTTCTGTTAGGTCGGCTACCATTGATTTTATAGTATCTTCAATAGCAGAGAACTTGTCAGTTACTATGACAGCCTTTGCATAGCTTGGTACAGCATTGTGCTTGATGCCACCCTCTATTGAAGCAAGCTTTATCTCAGCCTTAACACTGGCCAAAATTCTTGTAAGCATCTTTATAGCATTACCTCTCTGGCAGTCAATTTCAGATCCTGAGTGTCCACCCTTAAGACCTGATAATACTATTTCGTATGCTTCAGATGAACTAGCTTCCTTAGCTACATCTATAGTACATTCTATATTTGATCCACCTGAACAAGATACAAGGAATATTCCCTCTTCTTCTGTATCTAGGTTAAGTAGTCTTGTTCCACTTAGGTGGTCAGCTGTAAGAGCCATAGCCCCATCCATACCTGTTTCTTCGTTAGTTGTTATCAATAACTCGATTGGTGGATGTGGAATATCATCTGCATCAAGTATAGCTAGTCCATATGCTACTGCTATACCATCATCTCCACCTAGAGTTGTATTATTGGCTCTTATTCTATCTCCATCTATTACCATTTCAATCGGATCAGTGTCAAAGTTGTGGTCAGAACCGTCAGCCTTTACACATACCATATCCATATGTCCCTGGATTATTAGAGTCTGTGAGTTTTCATAACCTGGTGTTCCAGGCTTCTTTATTATTACATTTAATATCTCATCCTGGTAAACTTCAAGATTTCTATCCTTGGCGAATTTTACTAAGAAGTCACTTACTTCTTTTTCTTTTCCTGAACTTCTTGGATGCTGATTCAATTCATAAAACCACTTAAATACTTCCTTTGGTTCAAGGTTGCTTAAATTATTCATGTGTTTTCCTCCTGAATGATAAATTTTTTAATTGATATTCCTTAATTTATTAATTAAAGAGTAATTGTTTTCCCAATTATAATACTACTCCATTTAATGACTAATTTCAATATTTTTCCTAGAATTTAGTAAATACTGAATATTATTTTTTTAGAAAAGAGCATCTTTTACCCTAGAGACAAAATCATCTATATGTTCTCTAGAATATCTCTCTGCCTTGTCTTCATCACCCTCTTCCATAGCCTCTACAATTTTACTAAATGTCCTAATGAAAATAGTAACATCAGTAAAGTATTCATTACAGTAATGCCATAGCCTCTCAGTATGTATGTGTAATGAACCAAGCAAAGATTTTAACCATGGATTTCCACAAGCATCGATTACTATTGTGTGGAACTCTTCATCAAGGTCAATGGCCTTTTGATAGTCATCGTCAGCGGCCAATTTTTCAAGTTCACCAGTTATGAACTTAAGTCTTTCAATGTCCATCTTACTTATTCTAGACACAGCTTCTCTTGTAGCCATAGGATCCAGTACCCTAGTAAGATCAAACAAGGACCTCATATTTGTAAAATCAATAAAGGATACCTGTACTCCATATCTAGGTACAATCTTTAGGAGCATATCCATCTCTAGTCTCTGAAAAGCACTCCTTACAGGTGTTCTTGAAATATCGAATTCCTTAGATATTTCTATTTCATTCAGTACCTGTCCTGGTTTATACTCATTTTTAACTATTCTTTTCTTTAATTCTTCATAGATATCTACTTTTTTCATTCCTCTTCACCCCATTTTTTAACAACAACATATAATTACATTTTTCATATTTATACAAATTATATTATAATATGTTTTTTTGTGAAGTACAACACCATCTTGTTTAATTTTCACATATTATAAAAGGACGACATAAGTGTCGTCCTTTAGTATATTAGCTATTATTAGACTATGTCTAATTAAAAAACTGTACTTTAGTTAATATGGGTGTATCTTTAAATCAATATGTAGATTACACTTAAATTGATAGTCCTATATTATTTAAGCTTAGCCAGTCTTTCTTCTATTGTTTTAAGTATTTCCTCAAACTTTTCCTTCTTAGCCTTTTCTTCTTCAACAAGTTTTTCAGGTGCCTTGTTCATAAATCCAGGATTGTTTAGCTTACCTTCAACTCTTTTGATTTCAGAAATAGCTTTTTTCTTTTCTTTCTCTAGTCTTTCCTTCTCTTTTTCAAAGTCTACTAGTTCATCAAGTGGTATAAACAGCTCAACTCCGTCTATAACTACAGATACTGCATCTTCAGGAATTCCAGACTTGTCTTTCTGTATTTCAACTTCTGAGGCAGATGCCAGTGACTTAAAGTAGTCCTTACCGTCTTCCATAGCATCAATCTTTTCATCAGTTGGTACTATTAATATTTTAGCCTTCTTTGAAGGTGGAACATTCATCTCTGTTCTGACATTTCTTACCTTCCTTATAGCCTCCATTATTAGGTCCATCTTTTCTTCTTCTACCTGCATATTGTCAGCTTCATCGTAGTGAGGGTAGTCAGCTGTGATGATTAGGCCCTCAACTGTTGGTAGGTATGAGTAGATTTCTTCTGTTATAAATGGTATAAATGGATGAAGTAGCTTTAATATCTTTTCTAGAACATATGTCAATGTGTATAGGGCTGCCCTCTTAGCATCTCTATCATCTCCATATAGTCTAGGTTTTACTATTTCTATATACCAGTCACAGTATTCTGACCAAGTAAATTCATATGACTTCTGTAGGGCTATTCCTAGCTCAAACTTGTCCATATTAGTATTCACTTCGTCTACTATCCTATTAGCTCTTGATATGATCCACTTGTCAGCAAGTGTCAAGTCTTTTTCAACTGCCTCTCTTGTAAGGCCATCAAGTAGGCTTTCATCTTCAAGATTCATAAATACAAACCTAGATGCATTCCATAGTTTGTTGTTGAAGTTTCTAGCAAACTCAACTCTCTCCATATAGAATCTCATATCGTTACCTGGTGAGTTACCTGTTATTAGGGTAAATCTTAGGGCGTCTGCACCAAATTGGTCTATTATCTCAAGTGGGTCTATACCATTGCCCAGTGACTTGGACATCTTCCTACCCTCTGAATCCCTTACTAGACCGTGGATTAGGACGTGTTCAAATGGCTTGTCATTCATACAGAACATTGAAGAAAATGCCATCCTTACTACCCAGAAGAATATGATGTCATATCCTGTTACAAGTACACTTGTTGGGAAGTAGTAGTCTAGCTCTTCACTCTTTTCTGGCCAACCTAGTGTCTCAAATGGCCATAGTCCTGATGAGAACCAAGTATCTAGGACGTCTTCATCCTGCTTGATATTGTTTGAATGACACTTTGGACACTCATGTGGTGCCTCTTCTGCAACTATCAATTCACCACAATCCTGGCAATAGTAGGCAGGTATTTGGTGCCCCCACCATAACTGTCTAGAAACACACCAGTCTCTTATATTTTCTAACCACTGTAGGTAAGTCTTGTCAA
Organism: Peptostreptococcus anaerobius 653-L; assembly: GCF_000178095.1. Taxonomy (NCBI): domain Bacteria; kingdom Bacillati; phylum Bacillota; class Clostridia; order Peptostreptococcales; family Peptostreptococcaceae; genus Peptostreptococcus; species Peptostreptococcus anaerobius. The sequence goes on from NZ_ADJN01000018.1 coordinate 47,709, forward strand.
ACTTTTCTGGAACAAACTTTAGTTCCTTGTTCTTTAGTATTTCTATTGCTGGCTTGGCAAGCTCATCCATCTTTACAAACCACTGTAGTGATAGTCTAGGCTCTATTGTTGTATGACATCTGTAGCAAGTACCAACAGCATGGTCGTGCTTTTTGATACCTATTAGGTAGCCTGCCTCATCAAGGTCTGCAACTAGGGCTTTTCTGCATTCGTACCTATCCATGCCAACATACTTACCAGCTAGGTCATTCATTGTGGCATCATCATTCATTACGTTTATTTCTTCTAGTCCATGTCTCTTACCAACCTCAAAGTCATTAGGGTCATGGGCTGGAGTCATCTTAACTGCACCTGTTCCAAATTCCTTGTCTACATATTCGTCGGCAACTATAGGAAGCTCTCTTCCTATAAGCGGTAAAACTGCAATCTTTCCAACTAAGTGAGTGTATCTCTCATCTTCTGGATGAACCGCTACACCTGAGTCACCTAATAAAGTCTCCGGTCTAGTAGTTGCTATTTCTAGGAACTCATCAGAATCCTTGATTGGGTACTTTATATGCCAGAAATTACCTTCCTGGTCCTCATGTTCAACCTCTGCATCAGAAAGTGTAGTCTTGCATGATGGACACCAGTTTATAATCCTGTTACCCCTATAGATATGACCTTCTTCATATAACTTTACAAAGAACTTAGTTACTGCCCTATTACATCCCTCGTCCATTGTAAATCTTTCCCTATCCCAGTCACAAGATGCACCAAGCTTCTTTACCTGGTTTACTATCTTGCCACCGAATTCGTCCTTCCACTTCCAGGCTTCCTTTAGGAATTCCTGTCTTCCGAACTCGTACTTAGACTTGCCTGTTTCCTTCTTGATCCTGTCTACTACCTTTACCTCTGTAGCTATAGATGCATGGTCTGTGCCCGGTATCCATAGGGATTCAAAACCATCCATCCTCTTCCACCTGATAAGAGTATCCTGTAGTGTATCATCTAAGGCATGACCCATGTGTAGCTGACCTGTGATATTTGGTGGCGGCATCACTATAGTAAATGGCTTCTTGTCCTTGTTGACACTTGACTTGAAACAACCCTTGTCCTGCCAGTCCTGGTAGATCCTAGATTCAAAATCCTTGGGATCATAATTCTTTGGTAAATTCTCCATAATTAACCTCCTTACAATCTGTTAACAATAAATATAATTCCTGAAAATAAAAAATGCCCTTCATCCTAAAAAGGACGAAAAGCTCGCGTTACCACCTTAATTCCGAGAAAATTTCTCGGCACTCAATATCCTTAACGTGGATAAACCGTACCCTGCTAAATTGACTAGATAAACCGTCGACAATAATAACTATACAAATTTCCTAGATCATCGACTAGGCAAATCTCTAAAATTCACGTCAACATTAACAAAGTATGCTCCAAAGCTACCTTCGATACATTCAGTTAAGGACCTTGCACCCCTAGTCCTCTCTCTGTAAACATCCTTATACCTACTCCTCTTCTTCACAGCATATACTTATTTATTTTTGATAATCAACTAAACTTTATTAGCTGATTACCAAAAATTATATACTAAAAAAAGTTTTTTTGCAACTAATTAAGGTCCTAATTTCAAAAAATATTTTTTTGTCTATATTAATCTTCGTAAAAACATCAATCAAACCTTGCTCAATTGAAAATACACTTGGTATTTTAGTCCCTAACTGCTAGTATAAAAACACTAAATTGATATAATATTCTGAATAGTTTATTTTGCCTATATGCTAGTATTTTAAATACTTATAAGACTCGGTATCAATAATATATATACTTAAATTTTATCATGGATAATTTCTTTTTTCTATTTATTTCCAAGAGATAATATGTTATACTTTCTCTATACAAGAAGACAAATTTTTGTACAAAATATTAACATATAGTCAAGTTTTTGCCAATCTTTATTTTTGTCTTTTGTTGGCAGGGCTAATACCTATGTTTCGTTGATAAAATTTGTTTTTAACTAATATTACTAAAATGTATATACTAATTACTATTTTTTATTAAGGAGTACTACTATGAGTTTTAAAGGCATTTACACAGCTATTAACAAGGTTAGACGTGATGTCTTCACTGAAGTTGCAAAATTTGCATACGAAGATATCCATGATTTCAGTAAGCTTGAACAGATACCTTACCAGATAATACCTGGTGAAATCGCAACGCACAGAGAAAGTATATTCTTGGAAAGAGCAATCGTTGGAGAACGTATAAGACTTGCTATGGGTCTACCGCTTAGAAAAATCAACGAACACGCTGCCCTTTCAACAGGGATTACTGAAGAAACAGTTAACAATAATATATACAAGGCGCCATTTGTAAATATAATCAAGTTTGCATGTAATTCATGTCCAGACAATGAATTTTTTACAACTAACACATGTCGTGGATGTCTAGCACGTCCATGTGTAGAGGTCTGTCCAAAAAATGCTATTTCCATGGTAAACGGCAAGTCATTTATAGATCAGGAAAAATGTATCAAGTGTGGCAGATGTAAGTCTTCCTGTCCATATGGGGCCATAGCAAAGCTTGAAAGACCTTGTGCTAATGCTTGTGGTATGGATGCCATAACATCAGACAAGTACGGAAGAGCAAAAATAGACTATGACAAGTGTGTATCATGTGGACTTTGTATGTCTTCCTGTCCATTCGGTGCAATATCTGATAAGACACAGATTTACCAACTAATCAAGGAAATGAAATCAGGAAGCAAGGTAATAGCAGAAATAGCTCCAGCTTTTGCAGGTCAGTTCGGACCTAAAGTTACACCTGAAAAGTTAAGAGTTGCCATGATAGAACTTGGATTCTTTGATGTTGTTGAAGTTGCTATAGGTGCAGACCTATGTACTATAGAAGAAGCAGAAGACTTCTTATCAAAGGTTCCTGAAAAACTAGACTTTATGGCTACATCGTGCTGTCCAGCTTGGTCAGTAATGGCCAAAAAGCAGTTCCCTGAGTTCAAGGAAAATATATCAATGGCAATGACTCCAATGGTATTGTCAGCTAGGTTTATAAAACAGGCCCATCCAGACTCAAAGGTTGTATTTATAGGACCATGTGTTGCCAAGAAATCTGAAGCAACTAGAAAATCAGTAAAGAGCCACGTTGATTACGTACTTACATTTGAAGAAGTAATGGGTATGTTTGAAGCTAAGGGTATCAACCTAGAAGAAATGGTTCCAGATAAGGAAGTAAACTACGGAACAGGAGCTGGACGTGGATTTGCGGTATCAGGTGGGGTTGCCAATGCAGTACTTGACGTAATCAAGAAAGAACACCCTGATATGGAAGTACCTATAGATAGCGCTGATGGCCTAAAAGACTGTAAAAAGATGCTAATGCTAGCCAAGGCAGGTAAGAGAAATGGATACCTACTAGAAGGAATGGCATGTCCAGGAGGATGTGTTGCTGGAACAGGAACAATCCAGCCAGTTGCCAAGTCAACAGCTACAGTAAATACTTACAAGAAAAAAGCTGATAAAGTAACAGCAGACGAAAGTAAGTTTGCACCTCAATTGGCTAAACTTGACGATTCATGGTTCAATGATTGGGACATAGAAAAATAAATTCGCATAAGAATAAAAATAATATTTACAAGAGGAGGTTAATGGTATATACAATGCCTCCTTTTATAAATATATTTCACTTTACTTAAACAAATATAAATAAAGCAAAAAAATCCTCCTCTATAGATATTTTCTATATATAATCTATAAACATCTATCTTATCATCAATATATAAAATGTATTTTATAGTTTTTTCAATCTATTCAAGCTATCAAGTTATATTTTTTTATAAAATAAACTCTGTATTAAAAATTTTTATTAATTGTATTAAAAAAATAGTTGACTTTCAACATTTTATTTTATACAATTAAATTAAGCTATAGCTAATCACGATTAAATAATTAATAATATCAATTGAGGTACAAGAATGAACAAAAAAATATCAATTTTATTAGCAGCAACAATGCTATCAGTAAATGTATTAAATTATGCTTGTTTGTCTCACGCAGATGAAATAAATACAAGCAATGCCATTGTCACTGATGTAGAAGATGTAGGTGCTATAACTCCCTCTAGAGTTGGAGGAAGTGATAGTCCTTCAGGTGCTTGGCAACTAAAAACGACAACTGTCACTAAGTTTACTCGCGTATCTCAGATAGACGCTGCTATTAGATACAATCAGGCTATATTAGATAAGGTCAATAGAAGGGATCCATATGTTACCTTTGCTGGAATAGCTTCTGAACTTCTTGTGGCAACACCGCCTGGATTCGCAGCTTATACATTAATAAATATTTACAACTTAGTAAATACTTTACCTGGTTTTGAGTATAAAACTGTAGAAAGATCCCTTAGTGTACTTAAATCTGCTAGGAAAAGATTGGTTAAAGATGGGGCTGCCAATGTAAAAACAAAAGTATATTACAGACCTATAAACAATGTACATATGCTTATATTCTACTAAGTTTCCCTAGATTATAAACACTATCATATGGTATCCTCATGTCTTTGCTTTACTGAGGATACCATATTCATTAAATAATAGATTATGGAAAGGATATAAAATGAATACAAACTTATCCAATGAAAACAAAAAAAATACTTTTTTTCTATATCTTTTTACACTGATGTTTTTATTTTCAGGTCTTGCTAAACATGTCGATATGAAATTTTCATCAGAGAACATAGCCTATGCAGCTATTATAGGAGTTCTTGGCATGATTATACTGGCATTTAGATTTGAACTCAAAGACCCCTGTGAATTTAAAACAATAGCAATCCACCTGCACATATGTTCTGCCATCACTTCAGTATCCCTATACCTCTATTCAGAGTATATGATTACTTTCATAGTTTTTTTTAGCTTTATTGTGGTACTTAATTGGCTATTATTTTTAATAGAAAAAGGTAGCAAGGCGAACTTGTCTTTAGAGGACTACAAACTCCTAAAGAAAAATCTATTTCCTGCTATGTTTATACCACTTACTGGACTAATTGCAGTTTCTAATATGTACAAAAATAATCTTATGGATAAAAAAATAGTATTCGCCATATTTCTATTTATAATACTATTTTCTATCTTTATATCATACAAAGAATGTAAAAATATAATAAAAAACAAGAAAAACTATCATTAATTTGCAACATAATAAATAGTAGCTGAGTGTATACTCGGCTACTATTTTAATATTATAATTTATAAGAAAGTGACCATACCCCCCTACAATTGTCTACAATTTCTCTCATATTGCACTAGACAATTTTTGTGGTAAAATCTTCTATATTCCAAACATCATTTACCACGTCATTATAAAATTCGGGTTCATGGCTTACTAATAGGACTGTCCCTTTAAATTCCTTTATTGCCTTTTTCAATTCGTCCTTTGCCTCTACATCCAGATGGTTAGTAGGCTCGTCCAAAACCAAGAAATTAATATCCTTTAGCATTATCTTGCATAATCTTACCTTAGCTGCTTCTCCACCTGATAAAACCCTCATCTGACTCGTTATATGGTCATTTGTCAGACCACACCTGGCAAGTGCCCTTCTGACATCTATATTGTCCAAACCTGGATACTCGTTCCATACTTCGTCAAGTGCTGTATTGGTATTTTCATGTGATGACTCCTGTTCAAAGTATCCCACTTCTAGATAATCACCTAATTTCACTCGACCGTCAAATGGTTTTACAATCCCCAACAAGGTCTTTAAAAGAGTAGATTTACCTATACCATTCATCCCCTTTAAGGCTATCTTGTTTCCTCTTTCCAACCTAAAGTTTAATGGTTTTGTAAGAGGCTCATTATATCCTAAAACCAAGTCACTTGTCTCGAACACAACCTTGCCTGATGTCCTGGCATTTTTAAAATCAAAAGTAGGCTTTATCTTTTCCCTTGGTCTTTCCAATATTTCCATCTTGTCTAATTGCTTTTGTCTGGAGTTCGCCATTCCACGAGTTGCTACCCTGGCCTTGTTCCTAGCTATAAAGTCTTCTAGCTTCTTTCTTTCCTCTACCTGCTTTTCATAGGCCTGCTCTTCCTGACGCTTCTTTATTTCATTTAATCTCACAAACTCGTCATAGTTACCCTTGTACCTGTTTAGCTCACCATTTTCCAGGTGGTAGATTACATTACAAGTATCATTGATAAAAGGTATATCGTGGGATACTAGGACAAAGGAGTTTTCATATTCCTGAAGATACCTAGTAAGCCATGTAATATGGTCCTCATCTAGGAAGTTGGTAGGCTCGTCAAGGACTAGAATTGTGGGGTTTTCAAGTAATAACTTTGTAAGAAGTACCTTTGTTCTCTGTCCACCTGATAGGTCTTCAACATCCCTGTCTAAGCCGATTTCTCCAAGACCTAGACCATTGGCTACCTCTTGAATCTTTGCATCTATAGTATAAAAACCAGAATTCTCAAGTAGTGTCTGGATATCTGCTGTATCTTCCATATACTTGGCCATCTCTTCATCTGTGGCATCGCCCATCTTGTCATATATAGCAAGCATCTCGGATTCAAGTTCGTACATATGCTTAAAGGCATCTCTTAGGATATCCCTAATTGTGTTACCCTTGGCAAGGACTGTATGCTGGTCAAGATAGCCTACAGTTACCCTGTTTGACCACTTTATATTACCCGCATCTGGTACCAACTTCATAGTAATTATATTTAAAAAGCTTGATTTACCCTCTCCGTTTGGTCCAACCAAGGCTATATGTTCTCCCTTACGTATCCTGAAGGATACATCTTCTAATATGGTTCTCGATCCAAAACCATGACTCACATTTTCAACTACTAGCATTCATTTCCTCCTAAAAATATCTTTATAAAATTCAATTTTTCACATTATCTACTTATTATATATTATTATTATTTAGCCATTTATTCAAGCAAAATTATTGTAAATTCACTATATTTCAAGTATAATTAGTGATAGTAAGGAGGTTTATGAACATGAAAAAAGATAACCCTGAAGATAAAAATAAAATCAGAAGAAAAACTGTCTCATCAAAAAGACCCGATTCTTCAAAGAAAACTGGTTCTGGAGATGAGGACCTGATCCTACCTTCAGAGAGAGGAAAGAGCAAGTCTTCAAATCAAAGAAGATCCTCTTCATCAAACCCTGCTTCAAAAACAAGATCAGTTAGTGCATCTGGATCAGCAGGAAGAGATAGAAAACCAAACACAAACAAGAAAACGAGATCAAAAAATGCATCAAATTCTTTAAAAAGAAAGTTGAAAATAAAGAGAAGAAAGAAAATAATAGGTGGTGTTGTAGCTGCTTTTATCATAGCATTTGCAGCAGGCTTAGGTTTTATATTCGCTTCACTTAAGGATGTAAAACCTGTAAATGAGAACTTGCTTGACAAGTTGACTCACCAAACTACTACAATTAAATATGCAAATGGAGAAACTCTTTCTACAGCACCTACGCTGTACAAGAAGACCCCAGTTCCACTAAGCGATATGTCACCATACCTTAGAAAAGCCATCGTCTCGATAGAAGATGAGCGTTTCTACTCACACAGCGGTGTCGATTATTGGGGACTAGCTAGATCTATTGTAAAGACCCTAACTGGTAGCAGACAGGGTGGTTCTACTGTTCCTATGCAGGTATCTAAAACACTGCTTACAAGTAGTGACCAGACATATAGCCGTAAGATCAAGGATATCTACTATGCCCTTGAAATGTCCAAGACTGTAAACAAAGACAAGATACTTGAAACATACCTTAACAACTACTTCGTTGGTAAGGGCTTATGCGGTGCAGAAGCTGGTTCATTGGGATATTTTAACAAACATGCCAACGAACTTAGTCTTGGTGAAGCCGCAATGCTAGCTGGTGTAACTCGTAACCCGTCTAAGTATGCACCTTATATTACATCTAGAATATCAGGTGATGAATCAAAGGCAGACCTTAACCACAAGTTATTGTTCTTCCTTGCAACTGAAGGACTTGCAGCTGCCAACAAAACAGAAAAAGATATGTACGAAAAGCTATACGAATGGGACCTTGTAGATGAGGATACATACAAGCAGCTAAAAAGTGGTGACTTGCTAGTTCGTAAGGCCATCAGCAACCCAGATGCCAAGGTTCGACAGCAGGTCGTACTTGCTAAGATGAAGCAACTAGGTGTAATCACTGACAAGCAATATGTAGCAGCTGTCAATGAAAAGATAAACATCCAGTTTCCAGACTCTAAGGAAGAGGTTGCCAACTCAGTTGAGAGTTTGGTCGAATACGACGTAGTTAGCGCCTTGATGGAACAGGGTAAAACAGAAGAAGAAGCAAGAAATATGTACTATAATGGTGGTTTGATTATAAACACTACTATAGATCCTAAGATACAAAAGTCCATCGAAAAGGAATACGAAAATAATTCAAACTTCCCTAACGATACTGTTGCTGCAAATGGACTAAGCCAGCCACAGTCTGCATCAGTAATAATAGACTACAGAACAGGTAATATAAAGGGATTAATAGGTGGTAGAAATATAAAGGCTAGGAAGACCCTAAACCGTGCTATTACACCGTACCAGCCAGGATCTACTATCAAGCCTTTATCAGTATATACACCTGCTATAGATACTCAAAAGGTAACTCAGTCTACCCTAGTATCTGATTCAAGAGGTGGATATAGGTTCAAGGAAAATAGGGCAGACAATCCAGAAACTACTACAAATGGTTATGGATCAATGAGTTTGAGACATGCTCTTGCTCTATCATCAAATACTATAGCTTACAAGACTGGAGAATTATTAGGACCTACATATGATGACTGTATAGACGTCATGATGGACTACCTAAGAAACTTCGGTATAACATCAATACTAGACTTCAAGGAAGAAAATAAGGCCGGTATGCAAAGATCGGATAGGCACTTCAACTCATTAGTACTTGGAGGTCTTACAAAGGGTGTCAGCCCACTTCAGATGGCATCAGCCTTTGGTACCCTAGCAAATGGTGGTACCTATGTTGAACCAGAAGTATTTACTACAGTAACATCATTCAACGGTGAGTTAATAATCAAAAACACACCACAGACACATAAGGTTGTCGATCCTGAAGTAGCCTATGTTATGACAGATATGTTAACAGCTGTTGTAAAAGAAGGTATCGGTAATAATGCTTCCCTTAACTCTGGAATACCAGTAGCTGGTAAGACAGGTTCTACAAATAGCTACTTGGATACATGGTTTGTCGGATATACTCCATACTATGTAGGTTCTACATACATAGGAGACGACGCTGGTATCAAAAACTCAGACGGTTCCTCTGTTCCAAGAAGAACTATCGAGGGTGGTGGATCAATGTCATCTGCCAAGCTATGGGGAAGAATAATGAACAGGGTTCACCAGAACCTAGAATACAAGACATTCGTTAAGCCTGACAAGGTCTATATGACTATGGTCAGCCCTACAGATGGTGGTAAGACTTCATATGGTGTATTGGCTGCCTTTATAGATGGTACAGCACCAGATAGGTATAGTTATACACCGGTATTACCTAAGAAGCCAAAAGTAACAAACCCTAACCAGAATCCTCGTGCAGGAATTGGTGGTGCTACGGGCGGTGCATATGGTACTGGCGGTGCTACGGGCGGTGCTACGGGCGGTTCATATGATACTGGCGGTGCTACAGGTGGTGCATATGGTACTAGGTCAAATTACGGTACAAGATCTTCCGGAACAAGAGGATATTAATAGAATTATATATAAGAGGATGGGTTTTTCCCATTCTCTTTTTATGTTCTACCTATATTATAAAAAATTGTCATATGCTAGCATTCAAATAATATAACATAAAAAACAGTACCGGGTTTCCAGTACTGTTAATTTTAATATTTACTTTTAATAGAATCTACTTGCTAAAACGTCTTCTTTTGTTCACATTAGCTCTTTCTATATTCAGCTTGTTGCCTCTTATTTTTCTAGACTTCATCTTTTCAATTACCATCTTAGCCTTATTCTGGTCAACATCTACAAATGTGTACTTGTCATAGATATCTATCGTTCCTATATACTTAGAGTTAATACCTGTTTCACCAGCTATAGCACCTAGTATATCCTTGGCCTGAATCTTTTGGTTTCTACCAACGTTTAAGAATAACCTAGTCATATTTTCATCATTTCTTCTAGGTCCACCGTTTCTTCCACCATTCTTGTTTCTTCTTGAATCATAGTAAGATTCTTCCTTTATCTCTTCCTTTTCATCTGCACCCAAGCTATTTTTTAGCATAGCAGCACATATGTCTATTAGAGAATAGTCTTCTTCATTCAAGAAATCTTCAACCCACTGTAGCTGTTTTGAGAAATTGCCTTCTTCTAGTGTTTCTTTAATATCTGAGAAGAACTGACCAATCTTTTTCTGCTCTACATCATTAACTGTAGGTATTGAATGCTTCATAACCTTAGACTTTGTATATCTTTCAATATCCTTTAGCTTTCTCATCTCTCTACCGAAAACAAATGAGAATGCTATACCATCCCTACCAGCTCTACCAGTTCTTCCGATTCTATGTACATAGTATTCTTCGTCCTGTGGTAGCTCGTAGTTAATTACACATTCGACATCATCAACGTCAATACCTCTTGCTGCTACATCTGTGGCAACTAGGATATCTATTGTTCCATGCCTGAACTTGTCCATTACTATATCTCTTTGTACCTGCTTTAGGTCTCCGTGTAGTGAGTCTGCACCATAACCCCTAGCCTGTAGGTCAGAAACTAGTTCATCAGCTCCCTTTTTAGTATTTGTAAATACTACTGTAAGCTTTGGATTGTAAACATCTATCAGCCTTGTAAGTACTTCTAGCTTGTTTGACTTCCTAGTTTCGATATAGAACTGCTTGATATTGTTTACTGTAAGTTCCTTTCTAACTACCTTTATATGAACTGGCTCCTTTTGGTATTTCTGAGTTAGTTCAAGTATAGCCTTAGGCATAGTAGCTGAGAATAAACTTGTCTGTCTTTCTTGTGGTGTTGAGCTTAGGATAGTTTCAATATCTTCCCTAAAGCCCATATCCAACATTTCGTCTGCCTCGTCCATTACGACCATCTTTACTGTAGATGGCTTAAGAGTTTTTCTGTTAATATGGTCTATTACTCTACCAGGAGTACCTATTATTACCTGTACTCCGCCCTTTAATGCTTTAATCTGTCTATCTATTGGTTGTCCACCGTATATTGGAAGAGTCTTAACACCATGTAGGTATTTTGCTAACTTCCTCACCTCTTCTGACACCTGTATAGCTAGTTCTCTAGTAGGGCATAACACTATCGCCTGTAATCTCTTGTCGCTTGGATCTATCTTTTCCAACAGCGGTATAGAAAATGCTGCTGTCTTTCCTGTACCAGTCTGCGCCTGACCTATTACATCATATCCCTCTAGCACTACTGGTATCGCTTTTGCCTGAATTGGTGACGGTTGTTCGTATCCTAAATCTGCAATCGCTCTTGTTATTTCTTCTTTTACTGCCAATTCGTTAAAATTTGTTATTTCCATTCAAACTTCCTTTCCTACGTACTAACATACGCTTATTCATTATACATCTTATTATGCCAATATGCAAACACTTTCGCTAGGGAAATCCTTGTCATCTGAGAAATATTTTAAAATAAAAAGAGCCTCCGACACTAAAGTGTCAAAAGCCCCTTTTATTTATGCAATCTATGATTTTCTCTACTATAGATAAGTTTTTAAAAGTACAAACTCTAAGCCTATTTTTGACTTATAAAGCCATACAGTTCATGCAGTTTTGAATACTACCTGTCTCTATAGTATTCTTTATGTTGTCACATGAAGTTGAAACCAAGTTATCTACTGCAGTTTCAGTGAAGAAAGCAAAATGACCAGTAAGCACAACATTGTCCATCTGCATTAGTTTTTCTACAACAGTACCCTCAATTTTACAAGGATCTATCTTTTGGTTGACATACATAGTCTCGCATTCAAGAACATCAAGGCCTGCCCCAAATAATTTGCCACTCTCAAGAGCCTCTATTACATCCTCTACATTTACAAGACCGCCCCTGCCTGTGTTTACAAGTATGGAGTTATCCTTCATATGAGCTATTCTTTCTTTATTTATTATATGGTGTGTATCCTCTGTCAAAGGAAGATGAAGTGAAACTATGTCGGCTTCATTCAATAATTCTTCAACTGTATCCCTGTATTCAAGAATGTCTTTTGCACCTTCTTCGTCTCTAAAGGCATCATAACCAATAACATTGGCACCTAGTCCCTTAAATAGAGCCGCAGCTGTAAGACCTATCTTTCCTGTTCCTACTATACCAACTTTACAATTTCTGATTTCCCTTGAGATAAGATCTTTATTCCAAGTAAAGTCCCCCTTTTTATGGGCAGACCTTATATGTCCAACATTCCTCAATAACTGCATTGCATGAGTAACGGCAAGTTCCGCTATTGCGTTAGGTGAATATCTTGGAACATTTGTTATAGCTACACCGTATTCTCTTGCAAGATCCAATTCAAACATATCCACACCAGCAGTTCTAGAAGATATTTGAGAAACCCCGTACTCCTTTAACTTCTTAAAGATTTCCTCGTCTTTCACAGGTATAACCTGCTGTGTTGTAACACCATCAAAACCCTTTGCCAATTCAACAGACTCATTTGTAAGAAGTCCTTTTTCTATAACTACCTCAACGTTATTTCTCTTAGCCCAATTTTTAAAGGCTTTCTCCTCATAAGGCTGAACGTGATATGCTAAAATTCTCATACTAACCCTCCTATATTGTTTGCAACTACTCTATGCTTTTTATAAATTATCATCAAAAAATACTATATACTGTATCTATACTATTTTGCAACACTGTCTATAGCTTCAATTATTTCTGGGATAACCTTGTATAAGTCTCCTACTATACCATAATCTGCAACATTAAATATCGGTGCATCTGCATCCTTATTTATAGCGACAATTATGTCTGAATCTTTCATACCAGCCAAATGCTGTATAGCTCCTGATATACCACAAGCTATATATACGTTAGGTTTTACTGTAACACCAGTCTGTCCCACCTGGTGGCTTCTGTCTATCCAACCAGCATCAACTGCAGCTCTTGAAGAACCGACTACTCCACCAAGCTTGTCAGCTAACTGCTTAATAAGTTCAAATCCATCTGGAGTTCCTAGCCCCTTACCAGCAGATACTATTATATTGGCATCTGTTAGAGATACTTTTTCATGGGCTGATTTTACTATTTCTAAAACCTTAGTTCTGATATCAGATTCCTTAAGGTCTATATTTAACTTTACAACCTCACCAGTTCTAGTTTCATCCTTTAGAGCCTTGTCCATAACTCCAGGTCTAACTGTTGACATCTGTGGTCTGTTGTCTGGGCATATTATTGTAGCCATTATATTACCACCAAATGCAGGTCTTGTCTGCTTGATCTTACCATCTTCTTCGTCTATTTCTAGCTTAGTACAGTCTGCCGTAAGACCTGTATTTAATCTAGATGCTATTCTAGGTGCAAGGTCTCTTCCTATATTAGTAGCACCGACAAGTACTATCTCTGGTTTTATTTGACCTATAGCATCAACTATAACCTTTGTATATCCATCAGTTGTATAATTCTCCAATAATTCGTCATCAGCTAGGTATACCTTTTCTGCTCCGTAAGAAATCAATTCCTGAGCCAGATTTTCTACATCCTTACCTAGTAGTATAGCATTAAGCTTTATACCCTTAACATCAGCTAGCTTTCTACCTTCTCCTAGTAGTTCTATTACCACTGGAGTGATTTTTCCCTGTCTCTGTTCGGCAAAAACCCATATATCTTTGTACTGTGTAATATCTACTCTATCCATAATAATCTTCTCCTAATACCTACTATATAATGTGTGCCTTCTTGAATTCGCTTACTAGTCTAGCAGCTACTTCCTTATCAGAACCCCGTAAAATTTCACCCTGACCCTTTACTTCTGGTGTAAATGACCTAAACACTCTTGTTGGAGAAGCCTTTAGACCAACCTGTTCTGGAGTAATATCAACGTCATTTATTGAAAATACCGGTATTTCCTTCTTATAGGCATCAAAAATCTTATCTATGTACATGTGTCTCGGTTCATTAAGTTCCTTAACTGCTGTAAGAAGTACTGGCATTGGAGCTTCGATTATTTCGTATCCATCTTCTAACTGTCTTTGTACTTTTACCTTGTCGCCAACTATTTCCATCCCCTCAACGTATGTAACCTGAGGTATATCCAGTTTTTCTGATATCTGTGGTCCAACCTGAGCTGTATCGCCGTCTATTGCCTGTCTACCAGCAAATATGATGTCGTATTCACCTATTTTTCTGATAGCTGAAGCTATAGCATTAGATGTTGCCCATGTATCTGAACCACCAAATGCCCTATCACTTACAAGAACTGCTTCATCAGCACCCATAGCTAGGCATTCTCTTAGCATAACATCTGCCTGAGGAGGTCCCATAGAAACCACTGTTATATGGACATCTTCCATCTCGTCCTTTATAGCTAGAGCCTGTTCTAGTGCATTGGCATCATCTGGGTTTAATATACTTGGAACACCTTCTCTTATTAATGTGTTAGTTTTCTTGTCTATCTTAACTTCTGTCGTATCTGGAACTTGCTTTACGCATACAATAATCTTCAAAATTCACACCACCCTCTATTTTAATAGTTTTCCTGCTATTACTATCTGCTGTACCTGAGAAGTACCTTCATATATTGAAAGTATTCTAGCATCACGGTAAATTCTTTCTATTCTGTAGTCCTTAACGTATCCGTAACCACCATGTAACTGTAAAGCCTTATAAGCTACTTCATTTGCTACTTCAGCAGCGTAGAACTTAGCCATAGAAGATGCAATCGCTGGAGACTTACCATCGTCCTTTAACTGAGCTGCCTGATAAACTAATAGTCTTGCAGCTTCAACCTTTGTAGCCATATCTGCTATTGTAAACTGAGTGTTCTGGAAAGCTGATAGAGGCTTACCAAACTGAACTCTTTCTTTTGTATATTTGATAGCTTCGTCAAGTGCACTCTGAGCAACACCAACAGCCTGAGCAGCAACACCTATTCTACCAGCTTCAAGTGTATTCATCATTACTACGAAACCTTTACCTTCTTTACCAAGTAGGTTATCCTTTGGTACCTTAACATTTTCGAATATAAGGTCAGAAGTTCTTGTACCCCTGATACCCATCTTGTCTTCATGAGCTCCGTGAGAGAAACCTTCCCAACCAGCTTCAACTATGAAAGTAGATATCCCCTTTGTTCCCTTGCCTTTTTCAGTAACAGCTGTTACTATAGCAAAGTCACAGAATGGAGCATTTGTTATCCAGCACTTTCTACCATTTAGGATATAGTGGTCTCCATCAAGAACTGCAGTAGTAGCTGTTGCACCAGCATCTGAACCAGCTCCTGGTTCTGTAAGACCAAATGCACCAACCTTAGTACCTTCAGCAAGTGGCTTTAGGTATTTTTCCTTCTGTTCCTTTGTACCAAAGTTTATAAGTGGTAGGGCAACTAGTGAAGCACCAGCTGTTAAATAAGTACCAGAAGATGCATCTGCTCTAGATAATTCTTCCATTATTATTGCATAAGATACATAGTCTGCACCTGCACCAGAGAATTCTCTTGGAACTATTGGGCAAATAAATTTGTATTTAGCTAACTTATCAAGGAATTCCTTGGGCATTTCAAGGCCTTCTCTATCCATCTTTTCAGCTAAATCAGTACTGTATAACTCTCGTTCACAAAAATCTTTTATAGATTTTCTCACCAATTCGTGCTCTTTTTTAAATATCATTTTTTACCTCCGACTAAGTTGTTTTACGCTAATATTTCAGCAAAAGTTTGGATTCTTGTTCTTAACTGCTCTATACTAGTTGTTCCTTGTTCTATTTCTATTAAAAGATGTGGTAGACCATCTTCTTCCATATCCTTTTTGAAAATTGGATAGTCATACTCTTCTGGATCACAGAACTTCATAAGTGCATAAATTGCACCATCTGCGCCTAATCTCTTAGCATCTTCAAGGACCATCTTACCTCTTAATTTCTGAGGATCATAGGCAAGTGAACATCCTTCAATTTCAGCCCATAGTTTAGCCAATCTTTCAAGTGCATCGCCACCTTCTGGTACAAGTGTTCTAAACTGTCTTGTTTCCTGAGCAACATTGTCATAAACTACAGCTATATTATTGCTTTCAAGAACGTCTAAAATTCCCTTGTCATCTAATATTATTCCTGAAGTTATTATCTTCTTGCCCTTGAAGTCTTCTTTTGGCATAGCCTTCAGTTCCTTAATCAATTCCTTAACTAGATCAGTATGATCTTCCTTTTTCATAAAGCATCCACTTCTTATAACGGCATTTCTCATATAAGGAGTGATTGTATTTAGATAGTTAGGAACTAACTCAACAAACTCCTTCATTACACGTCTGTGTTCGTTGTATATTTCTATACTCTTTATAATTGATTCCTCACTTATTTCATGACCAACTAATTCCTCTAGCTTAGTCTTTACATTCTTGAATTCAGACTTAAGAAAATCTACACCAGCCTGTATCTTTCTTGACTGTGGATATGTTAGACATATCATAGGAATCTTTGTACCAGACTTCCATACCTGAGTCATGGCGTTTAGTGTATCACACATACCCGGTATGATAACAGCTGATAGTTCATCGTAACTTCCCTTTAAACCATATTCCAAAGTCGACTGCATTATTGAGCAACAGAAAGCTGGGAAGTACTGCTTAGCCTTTTCTATAGTAGTATTTCCACCCCATATAGCCATTGGAACTAGGCCTGCAGCGTGCACTATCTCTTCAGGTGTATAAACTGGAAGACATCCAACTACCTTATCACCCTGAGTTACATATCCCTTTAACAATTCCTTAGGATTATTTGATGCATGTTCTAATTTTTCTAGTATATCCTTAACAGCCATTACTGAGCGCCTCCTTTGTTCTTTATTTCTTCCATAACTTCTACAAGACCTTCCACTCTTGTTTCAAACTGTGCCTGTGCAAAGTTTCTTGGGTCGGCCTGGTCACCATCAAAGCCCGCATACGGAAGTCCTGTTTTTTCAGCTACTCTTCTTTGCATTTCGTACTGAACAAAAGACATTATCTTACACGATCTATTCATGTGATAAAGTGCTCCATGACAGTTACCATCCTTTAGAGCGTTTACTCTATAGTCAACCATCTTCTCAATGTTTACATTATTGAACATTGAACTATAGGCCCTAGCCATTCCATCTAGGTCATTTGCTTCGTAACAAAGTGCCCAAGCATGAGGATAAACTGAACCAGTCATGTTGATACCCTTTTTAGCTAGTGACTTCATCTTGAATCCTATTGATGGCCAGCAAGGTATGCCTTCCATCATGATTCTGTACTTCTCTTCACCCCTAAATGATGTAGCTCCAGTTTTAGCATTTTCTTCAAGCTCTGTAATCAGCAATTTGAAGGCTTCTGTAGTTTCCTTTTTACCTCTAGCTGCAACTATTGCCGCCATGTAGTTAAATAGGTCAAATCCATTCATTGGAGATGGGAAGTTTCCTTCTGGAAGACTCATTGAATACTTCCATAACTTACCGTTTTCAGAAGATATCTTCATTACTTCTTCGAGTTTCTTAGGGTCGAACTTCTTTCCAGAAATCTTTTCGAATTGCTTTATAGCCTCATCGAACTGCCCTCTCATATACTTAACTCTTTCTTCACTTATTTCGTCATCAAAGTTATAAGGTGTTTCTATCATTATAAGTGGTATATTTAGTTCTCTAGATATATTTTCATACCATTTAACAACCTCTCCACATATGTTGTTACAGCAACATAGAAAATCTGGTTCTGGCATTGGTAGAGCATCTGAGTGACCCTTTATCAAAACACCAAAGTTTGTTCTAGCATATGCACATAGGTCATTTGAATATCCCTGAGCCTCAGATAATTCACAAAGTTCAAGAGATTCTCTCTTGGCTGCAACACCCGCTGCGTGGTTTTCTGGATATAATAACTGTAGGTCAAATGCTTCTGCCAATTCCTGAGGGAAAACAGAAGTAGCCCAACCTATTGGCTTTCCTGCTTCTTTATCTTTAAATGCATTGTCATACTGTGCTTGTAGTAAGTCAGCTATGGCTGTTTTTGCGTCCTTTTTTACTTCATTTGCTTCCACTTTAATACCTCCATATCTACTAAGATAGTAGGTTCCAGGTGGGGCGACACCTGGTCTACTTTCTATATAATAATCTTAACTATTATTACGTACCGATTCTTTTATATATTAAAGAATTACCTTCTTTTCCTTTAACTCCTCTAATTCAGCATCACCTATACCAGCTTCAGCTAGAACTTCTTTAGTGTGTTCACCAAGCTTTGGTGCCCTAACATATTCTGGCTTTGGAGCCTCTGTAAACATTACTGGAGTGTTGAATATAACGCCTTCGTGTCCACTCTCGAAAGTATGTCTGTGTAGGTACCCATTTTCCCAACACTGAGGATCTTCAAGCACTTCTTCAGTTGTAGCAAGTTTTTCGTAAGGGATTCCTGCGCTCTGAAGTCTATCACACCATTCATCAACCGGTCTCTTTGCAAATTCAACTTCCATCATTTCAACGAACTCTTCAACATAGTTAACAGCACTTCTTAGAGTTGAATACTTAGTATCCTTTAGGTCTGGTCTTTCGATTACTTCATCACAGAATTTAGGGAACCACTTGTCATACTGGAAGAATGCTATCTGAATCCATCTGTCATCAGAACACTTGAATGTAGTGTTTAGTGGGTTTGGTGGGTTCTTTCTAGATATTGGCATTCTATATCCGTAATGAGCTGCAGATACCATGATACCCATACCAAATACTGCTGTGTGGAATAGGGAAACAGTAACTCTTTCGCCCTTGCCTGTTTCTTTTCTCTTGTAAAGAGCTGCTGCTACACCACCTGCTAGACCAAGACCCGCATAATGGTCACCAAGACCTGCAACTGGGTTGGCTGGAGAAGTTCCCTTTTCCATTAGAGATGCTGCTACACCACCTCTTGCATAGTAAGCTGTATAGTCGAATGCTGGGTTATCCTTAGCAGGACCCTTTTCCCCATATCCTAGTAAGTGAGCATATATGATATGTGGAGCTCTCTTCTTTACTTCTTCGTAGTTTAGGCCAGACTTGTCTAGGGCCTTCTGCCTAGTGTTAGTTAAGAAAACATCTGCGTTTTCAAGTAACTTATATATAATTTCTACACCTTCCTTAGTGTTAGTGTCGATTACGATATCTTTTTTACCAGCGTTCTCTATTTCAAACATCGGGTTTTCATCTTCTTTAGCTGGGAAGCACCACTGGATACCAACAATTCTCATTGAATCTCCAAAGCTTGGCTCAATCTTGATTACTTCAGCACCCCAATCTGCTAGTATTCTACCACATACTGGAGCAGCAACAAAGTTTGCATACTCGATAACTCTTATGCCTTCTAATGGCAAACCTTTCTTTGACATAACTCTACCTCCTAGTGTTATTTAGTAATTTATCAGAAGTTCCTCTTCCTGCCTTATATATAGCAAGAAGCATGCCACCTTTTATATTTTTGTTATTTTTTTATTTATGAAATCTCCTAATAGACTAAAATTTACTGATAATTGTTTACAAAATTTATATATGAAAACTAGCATTTAAAAGGCTTGTAGTACACAAGTATATCAATTATATATAGGTATATAATCCCCTATATATGAGTCAAACTTATACAAATATTTTTTTAATACGCCTATATTCGACTTTAAATATGATTAATAGTTTATTTTTATGTTTATTTATCAGCTTTAGCCAAGTATTTTTTTGCATTTTGCAAAATTACTTTATTAATCAAGACCTAAAAAAAGTGATGTTCTTACCCTAATAAAAGCACCACTTTTAATAAAACCACTACTTATCACTTGATAATTATATGATTATTTCTATAAAACCTGTTTATTATTGTTATAAAAATAACTTTTTGCATTGTGCAAATTTTTTGCTTTTTGCAAATTAATTTGTAGATCTCAAACTATATCTGATTTCATGCAAATAATTTTTATTAATTTGATCCAACCAGCTATTTCCTATTTTCTTCAGATCCAGTCCATACATGGTTAGGATGTTCTTTTTTAAACTTTCTGTTCTTATAAACACCAATGGTCAAAAATGGTATTACAATCGATACTATACCCAGATAACCACAATATCCATAGCCATACTTAACTATATTGCTAAGCCCTGTTAGAGAAATTAACATAGCTGTTATCATTATTACAACCGCTGTAAAGGCCCTTCTCTTAGTTCTAGTCTTTAAAAACATCAATTTCTCGTAGTCTTCAAACCTATTTACAAGCCCAAAGATACAAGTTACTCCTGTAGACATCAGACATAGGAAAAGAGATACTTGATAGGCAACAGCTATAAAATCATTTCCAGTATGTTTGGCAACATAAAGAGTTGGAAGTGTCAACTGACCAGCCTGGCTAAAATCCTTGAACCAACCAAGCAACATAGTTACAGCAAGGGCTAGGGCTATGGCATTCATGAAAAATGATAGGACCATAGCCTTTGTTGCTTCTTTTTCATTCTTTAGCAGTTCCCTAGATGAAACAGCTAAAGATGGTATTACAACAGATTGGAAACCTGCATATGTAAATATAAGCACAAATGGCTTTAGCTTGCTGCCTCCCCAAAATTCATAATTTGATAGAATCCTTGATATTTCAGGAGTTTTCAACCTGATGCCAGTTACAAATATCAATAAACAACAAATCATTATCACAATAGACATAATACCTGCAGCACTTGATACTACGACCGCACCATAGATAGTCAAGAACAATAGGACTAGACCCACTATAAGTACCGATACTATATATGGGATGCCCATTGTTTGAAAAACAGCTGAAGCACCTGCTATTACAGCACCAACTGCTATTATAACCATTAGATAATAGTATATCTCCCACACAATTTCTAATTTTGTATAGGGTCTCCATAATTCGTGAAATAATTCCTTATAGTTCTTACATTCGAAGTTGTTATACATTACAATAGCCTCTCTCATCGTGGCTGTCAAAAGCAACATAGCAAGTACTGCAGTTAAGGGTGCTGTCCACCCAAACTGAACATAGTACTGGGTTTCTTGATTACCCGTAGCAAAACCACCGCCTGCATGAGAACCAAATAATACCGCTGCTACACCAAATATTGCAGCCAAAGATCCAATTTTACCTTTCTTTTTCATTCTACTACTCCTCCTTTTTTTAATATGTAATAGTATATAACTATACATTCTAAGGAATAGCAAAAAATATGCCAAATAATCTATAGATTTTTGATTATTTGACATATCCATTTTATAAGTTTATATATCCGCTCTTTATTTTTCTGTAAACCGTAGAAGGGTTTATACCAAGAGACTTTGCCGCCTTTGTTATATTACCGTATTTTTTTACTGCCCTTCTAAGTAACTCTTCCTCTACAATCCTATGGGCCTCATCTATATTTTTTATATTCCTAAGCACTATTGAATCATCGCATATATCAGTTAAGCCATCTCCAATATGATTATGTGGGTCTTCTATAGTCGTATATCCATCTTCTGGTTTTCTGTCGTCTGCCTCTTCATACCCAAGATGGTCTATACTACCTAAAATCATAACCCTATCTAATTGGTCCTTGTAGATTTTTTCATGTGGAGATAGTATAACCAATCTTTCAATTACATTCCTAAGCTCTCTGATATTTCCCTCCCAAGGATTTTCCATCAATATATTTTTTGCCTCATCTGTAAGTATTATCCTCCTGCTGTACCTCTCATTGAAGTACTCAATATAAAAGTCACTTATCTCCAGTATATCCTCTTTTCTCTCCCTAAGGGGTGGTATAACTATTGGAATTACACTAAGTCTATAGTAGAGGTCCTGCCTGAAAATTTTCGGGTCTCTTAGTTCAGCCTGAGTCTTGTTGGTAGCACAAATATACCTTACATCCACTTTTTTAGGCTTTATGGATCCAATTCTCATAATTGAGTTTTCCTGTATTACCCTGAGAAGTTTTTTTTGGGTTTCAAGTGGCAACTCACCAATCTCATCAAGAAATACCGTACCCCCATCTGCAGATTCAATAAGACCAATTTTTCCATCTTTTTTAGCTCCCGTGAAGGCTCCCTTTTCATAACCAAACAACTCAGACTCTATAAGCTCACTAGGAATGGAAGCACAGTTTATGGCTACAAAGTTTTTATCTCTTCTTTTGGACTGGTTACAGACAGTGTTTGCTATTATCTCCTTACCTACGCCTGATTCCCCCATTATAAATACTGGTGTATCAGAGGGGGCTATCCTAGCTATTATAGATTTTATTTTATCTATTTCATGGCTCTTACTAATATATTCTGTCACCTCTATTTTTTTAGATGACCCTTTTTTTGCTATATTCAGAAGTCTTGAAACATCTCTGCCTGTCAGAATACCTCCCCTGAATGTAGAATCTTTGTCTATGATAGGTATTGCTGTATATGAAATCACCCTCCCATCTGGATATACAATTTCCCTATATACCTTTTCTTTTTTTTCTATCATTTCTATGATGATAGGGTTTTCCACCAAATCCATGCCGACTAATTCATTTATATTTTTTCTGAGTACATCTTTCCTTTTGAAAGGTAGAAGCTCATCACATATAGCATTCATCTTTCTCAGGGTACCATTTTCATCAAACAAGACAACAATTTCGTCAATATGCTCTATAACATTTGATATAAGATCATCAAGTATCAGCAACCTATTAAAAATATATAGATAGTATTTTTCTCCATCTGAAGATACTATCTTGTGTTCCCTACCAATTAAGTTAGTATCTTTAATCCTAACCCCCTTAGTGCCTCTTACATTAGACTCCCTCATCTCTAGTTCAACCTTACTAAGATCTCCACCTGTGGCTATATTCAAGACTTCATATACCTGATCGAACTGCTTGTTCTTTGATATTAGGTTTCTCTTCTTGTCAAAAATGATAGCTGGATTATCTATGTTTCTTATTATCTTTTCCAACATCTGCAGGTTCATAATCTAGCCTCCGATTCGCTTAATTTTCATCTTTTATATTATTATTTATTTTAACTAGTGTCAACAAAATATTTTGTCTAGTTTAGGATTTTGGCACTTGAATTTATTCTCTAATTGTATTATCATTTCTTGTATACAGTTATATTATCAAGAATTTATGTATTTATATTATTAATCTTCAACTATACATCTATATTTTCACATTGAGTTGAAGCTATTTAATATATAAATTTTATATGTGAACAGGAGACTATATGAGCAAATACTTAGACAAAAAAAATGAAGAGAAAGAAGTGGCAAGACATATGAAAAAAATAAGAGGTCTTAATACTCTTATGATAATAATTGTAATCTGTCTAGTACTTTTATTTGGACTAGTTTACCTCTCCAAATATTTTATGTAAAGAAAAAGAGTAGTCAGCGCAAATCCTTAAATCAAGATATGCCACAATGACTACTCTATATTTTTTATATTATTAAACTCTTATATGTTTCTAGTCCTCGACATAGTCACTCAAAAAATTCTTCCACTTGTCTATATCTCTTTTGCCCATGTCTAGGGCCATTTCATAGATAGCTTCAAGTTTTTCCCTATCCAACTCCCTATTTTTTATGGGCATAATATCTGGATATACAACATAGGCTTTCCCTTCTTCTTCAAGCTTTTCAACCATGTCACACTGCTTGTTATATATATCAGGCCTTGCTATTATAGCCTCTGCAACATTAGGAAATTTCTTGAAGTATGTCCTCGTCATTTTAGGGTGTTTTACTTGTGGTTTTCTATAACCCCTCTCTTGAGTCCTAACAATAAAAAACTTGTCAAAACCATCTTCAATAGCTATATCTATAGGTATTCCACCTGTAAGACCACCATCGTAGTAAACTTTATCATCTATCTTTGTGTATGGCATTACTATCGGTAGGGAAGATGACGCCCTTACTATCTTTGTAAGATCTGATAGGCTGGACACATCATCTCTTGAAAAGTTCTTAGCCTTTCCTGTCTTTACATCATAGGCTACAATCCTATAAAAGGCTGGATTTGAAGAGAAGTCTTCATAATTTAAAGGTAGACTACCACCAGGATAGGCTGTATGCTCATATACATACTCGGCATTAAAAAATCCCTTCCCCTTTATAAAGTAAGACCATCCTGCAAACTGTGGATCATCTACAATACCTACAAAACTATCCTTAGTCCTCTTAGGGTCCCTTGTCATATAGTTTACTAAGGTTGATGTACCCGCTGATATACCGGCTATATAGTCAAAAAATAAGTTATTTTCTACCAAACTATTGGCAATGCCCGACGAAAAAGCACACCTCATACCTCCGCCCTCAAATATAAGGGCTACTTTTTTTATGTTGTTCTTCTTTAAGGCTTTATCTGCCATGGTTTCACCTTCTTTATCTATTCAAATGATATAGTTTCCATAACTGAATTTTCTATTGCTGATTTTATTAGTCCTTCAACATCCAACTTAGTCTCTGATTTTTCTATTCTCTCAAGTCTTGGCTTAGTGACTGGCTTTTTAGGTGAGAATAGTGAACAGCAGTCTGCTTCAGGTATAATAGATGTCTCATAAGTTCCAATATCTTCTGCAATCTTTATAATATCTATCTTGTCCATTGCTATTAGCGGTCTAAATACAGGCATAGTTACAGATGCATTAGTACAATATAATCCCTGCATAGTCTGAGATGCAACCTGACCTATAGACTCACCTGTTACAAGGGCAGTACAGTACCTTGATTCACCTATTTGCTGGGCTATTCTCATCATAAATCTTCTAGATAGGATTGTAGTCTCTTCTTCATTACAATTTTCTGCTATTGCCTTTTGTATATCTAGAGTGTTTACCATATGTAGCTTGATAGGTCCACAGTACTTTGATAGGATCCTAGCTAGGTCCCTAACCTTCTCCTGAGACCTTTCATTTGTGAAAGGATACGAATGGAAATGAACTGCCTCTATATCCACTCCTCTTTTGGCTACCATCCATGAAGATACAGGTGAGTCTATACCACCTGATAGAAGGCACATAGCCTTGCCATTTGTTCCAAGAGGAAGACCACCGTAACCAGCAACAGAATCTGCATAGACTAGGGTATGCTCATTTCTATACTCGCAAGTTATAGTTATCTGAGGATTTCTAACATCTACCTTTACAGACTTGTTATCTAGGTTTGACAGTACATAGCCACCTATATCTATAGACATCTCCTGAGAAGTAAACTTAAAAGACTTGTCCCCCCTCTTTGATGCTATCTTGAATGTTTCAATATTTCCTTTTTCTACTTTTTCCTTTAATAATTCAAGGGCTGTCTCCTTTAAGACATCATAGTCCTTCTCTCTTTTTATAGCAGGACAAACTCCCACAACTCCAAATACCTTTCTTACCTCGTCCATAGCCTTTAGGTAGTTGGTATCATCTACATCTATATATATTCTTCCGTACTCCTTATATACATGAAATTCACCTATAGACTTTAACATATTTCTGATATTTCTTATAAGCTTGTTTTCAAATAGGTACCTATTCTTGCCCTTTACACCTATCTCACCGTATTTTGCTATTAATATATTGTACATTTATTCTCCTTTTCTCATATTATAATATTACCTTCTTCTATTTCTTCCTGATAGGAGCCTTATTGTTTCTACATAATTCTTTAATTTTTCAACTGCATAGTCTATCTCTTCCTTGCTAGTCTCATAACATAAACTAAATCTCACTGTCCCATCTATATATTCTGAATCTAGACCTATGGCATTTAGGACATGAGACCCCTTTTTCTTGGATGAACAAGCAGACCCTGTAGATACACATATATCATCTTCCTCTAGGTAGTGAAGTAACACCTCACCCTTTACCCCCTTGAAAGACACGCTCAAGATGTGACATACTCCTTTTTCAAGGTCTGAATTTAGCCTTATATCCTTGATATTAGCCTCTATTTGTGAATATAAGTAGTCACGCATAGACTTCATCTTGTCTATCTTAGAGTCCAAATCGTCAAATAATATCTCTACGGCCTTGCCTAGACCATATATACCAGGCACATTTTCAGTTCCAGGTCTCATATTTGACTCCTGACCACCACCCCTTATAAGTGGATAAAACTTGTTCAGGTCCCTAATATACATAAATCCGACTCCCTTAGGACCATGTATCTTGTGGGCACTAACACTCATAAAATCTATATCAATATCTGACAACTTGTAGTTTATCTTTCCATAGGCCTGGACAGCATCAACATGGAAGTATATATCAGGGTCTATAGACTTGATAAGTCTCGCTATTTCCTCTACAGGCTCTACTACTCCTATCTCATTATTTACATACATAATGCTGACAAGACAAGTCCTATCATTTATGCTTGCCCTTAATTCGTCGAGGTTGATCCTACCACTTTGGTCAACTCCTAGTCTTGTAACTTCAAATCCCTCTTCCTCTAGGGCTGCTATTGTATTCAAAACAGCCGGATGCTCAATCTGGCTTGTTATGATATGATTTCTTCTCTTTTTATTGAGCTTGGCAACACTGTTTATGATTGCATTGTTTGACTCAGTGCCTCCTGATGTAAATACTATATGTTTGTCCTCTACACCTAGGCTCCTAGCTATATTCTGTCTAATACTCTTTATCTTCTTTTCAACCGTAAAACCATTCCTATAGGCAGCCGACGGATTATAATAGTCCTCTGTAAGGGCCAATACCATCTCTTCGACAACTTCCTTATATGGCTTTGTAGTTGCACTATTGTCTAAATAAGCCTTCATTTTATCACTCCTTTTAACACTTTATTATATCATATATATATGTATATTAGGTAGACCAACTTATCTTTTATCTAGTTCTATCCAACTTGTATGCCTATTTTATGTGTGCTATACTAAAAAGTAGTTTTATTAGTTAAATCCATAAATATAGAGATGGATTTATTCTTTACATAATAATTATTTTACTATAAACTATATATTAAATAATGAGGTGATATCTTGGAAAATTTTATATTTGCCCTAAACGCAACAATACCTGTTTTTATAGTTATAATAGCAGGTAAATTATTTATAAAGTTGGGAATTATTGACGAGAAGTGGACGAGTGTTTCAGACAAGCTGGCCTTCTACGTATGTCTGCCGCTTGTACTTATGGTCGATATCGCTACTATAAAGGTCAAATTTGCAGACAATGTCAAATTTATAGTTTTTTGCTTTTTGGTAACTCTTGCAATGTTCTTTATAATGTGGATCTTGTCAGCTGCCTTTGTTAAAGACAAGACCATGGTAGGATCCTTTACGCAGGGTTCTGTCAGGGGTAGTGCTGCTATTTTGGGTATGCCCTTCGCCCTAAATATATACGGTAACTCTGGCATGGTGCCTATGATGATACTCGCCTCTGTTCCTATATTCAATGCATTTTCAGTTGTTATACTGACTGTTTCTGCAAACAAGTACAATGGAGGTCAAAAAAAGGCTCTCAACCTAAAAACTATCTTAAAATCTATAATCAAAAATCCACTTATTATAGGTATAATGGTAGGATTTCTTGTATGTCTACTAAATATAGACCTACCGCCAATAGTTCTTAAACCAGTCAAAACAATAGGGGCTGCAGGTGTTCCCCTAATGCTAATATCTCTAGGTGCCAATTTCAAGATGACTGATATAAAATCCAGGCTCATACCAGCTGCTATGGCAAGCCTAATCAAGCTAGTCTTGTTGCCACTTGCCTTTATACCACTAGCAGTATACCTAGGTTTCAGGGGACCTAGCCTTATAGCAATCCTAATTATGCTAGGAGCACCATCAGCAATATCTGGATATGTAATGGCAAAGGAGATGGACAATGACCACATACTTATGTCCAATATAGTTGTCTTGACTACCCTATTCTCATCAGTTACATTTACCCTATGGATATTCGCCCTAAAATCCCTAAACCTGCTTTAGTATATAGCAAGAATATCTACCTCAGTATATAGCTTATGAGTATATAGCTCAGTATAGAACTCAAAAGTATATAGCTCAAGTCAAATTCAAATAATAAAACTCAGGAGGACCAAATGGAGCAAAGCTACAAAAAGTTAAACCCCAAGGCAAAAATAGCTATGGTATTGTCATCAATACAGATTAGCCTGATAGTTGCACTAATACTAATAGTCATAAGAAGCATCGTACATATTTTTGAAATAACAAGGCCAATACATAGGTCTTTGGACCTAGTGTTTTTACTAATACTTGCCATACCAGTTCTTAAAATACTACTCTCTCCAACAATCGGCTACAAGAGACATGCCTATAGGATCAGTGACCTTAGCGTAGACAAGATAACTGGAATTATAAATATAGAGAGACAGGTAGTACCCATAAGGCGTATGCAGCAGATAAACATAGAATCTGATTGGATAAATAGGCTCTTTGGTCTAGCTGATATACATATAGTAACTGCTGGAGGAGATATGGTTCTTGAATATATAGAGTTAGAAGAGGCCTTAGAAATAGCCGATAACTTAAAAAATATCATCCATGAAATAGCCCTTATCCAGGCACAAAACAAGGAGGATGAGTAAATGGCAGATAAAAAAGTTTATCGTTACAGCCCCCTTTATATACCCATATCAATCCTAAGGGATGTAGGCGGTCTCTTATTTAGCTACCTCTTGATTCTGTACTTTTCAAAAGACTGGACCGTGTCTTTTATACACGAGACTCTAAGAGACTTTAAAAGCGGAGACTTCTCTACAAAGATTTCCATGATTATTATATTGATAGTAGCAGCACAACCCTTGATTGTAGCCATCCTACTAACCTACAAGACCCTAAAATGGAAAAATACTAGGCTAATACTTGAAAAAACTAGTATCAAGTCTGAGTACAAGGGGCTCTTAAAAAAGGAATCCAAGGAAGTACCCTTATCTCACATATCCAACGTCAACCTAAACTCTGGCATACTATATATGATCTGTGGCCTAAAGGACGTAAAAATAGACATCAATTCATCTGAAACAGCCATGACAGAAGACTATTCTATAACGATGAAAAAATCTGATGCCATGGACCTAAAGAACAGAATCAAAAACTACAACCTTGGACTTGTAAAGTCTCCACTAGAAAATATTGAAACTGATAAAATAGAATCGGAATCCAAGACTTGCATAAGCTCCGAAAATACAGGCTTTGACTACAAGTTCAGTATCAACCAGGTGATTAGACACGTCTTACTTTCAGCCGGACCATTTACAATCATCATGTTTTGCTCCGGTATTGTATCTAGTCTAAATGACAAGGATGGACTACTATTTATATCCATATTGATTATTATAAAGGACTTTATAACAGGTCTAAATGATTTTTATGGCCTGAGGGTAGTAGCTGACTCTGAAAATATCCATATATCCCATGGTCTCACAGAGGTCAAGTCCTTTGATATAGCTAGAAAAAACATAATATCTGTATCCACAAGGCAAGACCTTGTCGCTAGGTTACTTGGATTTAAGTGCATCAGCATCGATGTAATAGGTATGGGCAATATGTCAGGAGAGGGAAACCTAGTCAGCCTCTATATGAAAAATAACCAGCTAGAAAAATTTGCTAGTGATGCTGGCCTAGTGATAGACTACATAGACACGGAAAAAAGCAACTCTAAAGAGACCACAAAAACTAAAGATACAACAATCTTTAAGGACAAGCCAAGGGAACCCTATATAGAAAAGCCGCTTGATATAATCTACAGATACAAACTTACGAGAAATATCTTGTTGCTACCCTTGGTTTTAGCGATTGTATACCTTATAAACCCAAACCCTATAGTCCTATTCTTATCTGTAATAGGAGCCTTTATCCTAGTAGCTGTGGAGGCAATAGTATCTACCAACATGACCAATGTATATATGTCACCAAAAAAATTGGTCATAATCAGGGGCATAATGTCAAAATCTACAGAGATAATCCCCTATACGAGGATAGATATGGTGGAAAAGAAACAAAATATCTTCCAGAAACGTCTAAAACTAGCATCCCTAAATGTATATATGAGGGACCACAAGACGGGAAAAACAGTAGAATCAACCGGACTATACAGGGAAGATACCTTTGATAGTCTAATAGACTACTATGTGAACGGAGAAAAATAAAAATATACAAATGACCATCCTTTCAGATTATGATAGGATGGTCATTTTAGCTTTATATAAATATCATCAAATAAATGGCATCTAAAAGACCATTAACATAACTAAAATAGTAACATTAATGGTCTTCTAGGATTATAAGGATTTTATATTTTAGTGATGGAAAACCACTCTAGCTGCTATATCAATACCTTGGCAAAGAATTCTTTTGCCCTGTCTGTCTTAGGAGATTCAAATACCTCTGCTGGTGTACCATCCTCAACAATTACACCGCCATCTACAAATATTACCCTGTCTGCTACTTCCTTGGCAAAGCCCATCTCATGGGTAACTATGGCCATTGTCATACCTTCTTGGGCAAGCTCCTTGATTACATCAAGAACTTCCTTTACCATCTCTGGGTCTAGGGCTGATGTAGGCTCGTCAAACAGCATCATATCCGGCTCCATAGCAAGGGCCCTAGCTATTGCTATACGCTGCTGCTGGCCACCTGATAACTGGGCTGGATAGGCATCCTTCTTGTCTATCAGGCCTACCCTCTTTAGTAGCTCTACTGCCTTTTTCTCCGCCTCTTCCTTGGATTTGCCCTTGACCTTCATAGGCGCTAGGGTGATATTGTCCATTATAGTCTTGTTTGGGAATAGGTTGAAGTTCTGGAATACCATACCTATTTTTTCCCTAGTCTTGTCTATACCCTTGCCTGATGTTATAGGCTGGCCTTCAAATATTATCTGACCTCCTGTAGGCTCTTCAAGTAGGTTCATACACCTTAGTACAGTAGACTTACCAGAACCTGATGGTCCAACTATTACCAGGATGTCTCCCTTATCTATTTCTAGGTCAATCCCCTTGATAACATCTAGGTTACCAAATGATTTTTTAAGATTTTTTAATTCCAATAGTACTTCTTTTTCATTCATAGCTCTTCCTACCTTTCTGTTGACATCTTCTTTTCTAGTAGACCTACTAGCTTTGATAGCGTAAATGTAATTACAAAATATACCACCGCAGCAAATATATATGGTCCAAAGAAGTCACCAGTTGAATTCTTCACTGATGATGCAAAGAAAGTAAGGTCTGTAATACCAACTACAGACACTATAGCTGACTCCTTGATTAGTGATATAAACTCATTTGCTAGGGCTGGCAGTATGTTTTTCACTGCCTGAGGTACTATTACATACCTCATTGCCTGCCAGTAATTAAGTCCTAGAGATCGGCTGGCTTCCATCTGTCCCTTATTGACAGCCTGGATACCAGAACGCATAATCTCTGCTACATAGGCACCTGAGTTTAGGGTAAGGGCAAATACACCCGCTGTAAACTCTTCTGGTAGACCAAACAAGCTTGGGAAATTAACCCCTAGTGATGGTAGTCCAAAATATATTATAGCTAGCTGAATCATAAGTGGCGTATCCCTTATGACTTCAATATATATACTAGCTATAATGCTAGCTACTTTTGAATTAGATATCTTTCCTATACATGCTATCAATCCTACAAAGAAACCCAAGAACAGGGCCAAGAATGACAGTCCTATTGTTATGCCAGTCCCTGATAGGAAGGAACTGTAGTAATTAACTAAAAAATCCATTATAATCTCCTAACTTATACTTTAAATCAATTTTATATTTCTTATTTCTTATCCTGCTTACCAACTAATTCAACTGCATCTGCAAGAATCTTGTCGTATTCACCTGAAGCATTAAGGTCCTTGATTACCTTGTTCATCAACTCTATTAGGTCCTTGTTGTCTCCCTTTTTAACTGCTATAGCCATGGCTTCTTCTTCACCAGCGCTTGTCATCTTTATGTCTTTTACTATCTCAACACCATCGTACTTAGTGGCGTTGATGCCTGCTACCTTGTCATTTAGAACTATAGCATCTACATTACCATTCTTTAAGTCCATAACTAGGTCTGGTACTGCTGTTAGGCCCTTATAACCTATAACCTTCAATGTATCCTTTATATATGTTTCCTGAGTAGACCCTTTCTGAACACCAAGCTTTGCCTTCTTTAGGTCATCTTCTGTCTTGTACTTGCCAGCGTCTCCCTTTTTAACTATCACACCATTTTTACCCTGGAAGTATATATCTGAGAAGTCTATGTTTTTCTTACGTTCTTCTGTTGGTGACATACCTGTTATAACCACATCTACCTTGCCTGACTGAAGGGCTGGTATTAAGGCATCAAAGTCTATTGTCTTTATCTCAAGCTCTACGCCCATTTTTTCTGCCAACTTCTTAGCAAGTTCTATATCTGCTCCTACTACATTTCCCTTACCACCTTCTGACACCAAAAATTCAAATGGTGGGTAGTCTGGTGATGTACCAAGTACTAATTTCTTATTTGCCTGTATCTTGGCAAGGGCTGTCTGTGATGAGTTTGCTCCTGCATCCTTCTTACCACATGCTACCATTCCTAATGCCATTACTGCTACTAATCCTAATGCTGCTAATTTCTTTAATCCCTTTTTCATAATCCTTATCTCCTTATAATATAAAATAAAAAAAGCCCCTTGGTCACTATGACCAAGAGACGAATATACCGCGTTACCACTCTTGTTGACAGTAAATGAAATAACACGTCTAGTAAATTCCGGACTATACTAAAAAAGTCCCTTAATCCCCTGGGGGATTAAGAGACGAATACACCGCGTTACCACTCTAATTGACATTTGACTGTCCACTCAAACCCTTAAGGCGGGAAACCTATTGGAATACTAAATTCCTCCAATAACCTCAGAAGCTCTCTTCACTCAAAATCCAATATCGGGCTCACACCAAAACCCCAACTCGCTGTAAATTCATCTAAGCTACTCTCTCCGTCATCGGCTGTATTTATTTGATGTTTTAAATTATAGTACTTAAGTTAGATAATGTCAATAGCTTTTTTATATTTTTTTATTTTTTATTATCGACATATTTTACAATATCAAACTTACATTATCTCATCCATAAAGAGTGATTTACCTATCCTCTTTCCAAATCTCTTGGCTGGACTGGATATGACAAGAGAGTCCTTGGCCCTAGTAATAGCAACATATAGGAGCCTTCTTTCTTCCTCTAAGTGGTCCTCATCTATATCTTCATCTGATGACCTCACATACGGAACCAAGCCCTCATTCAAGCCCGCTATATAGACATTTGGAAACTCTAAGCCCTTACTGCTATGCATAGTCGTTAGTACGACACCCTTGGTCTCAAAGTCACTAAGGCTTGCCGGATTTTTAGATTTGTTGGTCCTCTTTCTGACTTCTTCTTTAACCTCATCTATATGCTTAAAAAAGTCAAAACTCGTCTTAAAGGCCTTAGATGAAGTCTCCAGTTCATCCAAAATCTCTACAATGGCCTTTGACTTAACCCTTCTCTCGTGGCAGTATTCTAGGACATACCTGTCATAATCAAGGGTGGACCTGATATATGATATAGCATACTCTGGCCTTAGACCTCTTACATAGTTGAGATCTTCAAATAGGTCTTCCAAGTCCCTCTTTTGGAATGACTTTAAATCATCATCCTTGAGTAGGCTGTCAAAGAAGTCATCTGACTTACTGGCCCTACTTACACTGGCCTTGGATATATACCTAAAGGGCTTGTTTATTATCCTGACCCAGTCATCATTAGTCCCTATATTCATGGCTATCCTAAGGTAGGCTAGTATATCTAGACTGACCCAGTGCTCATATATTGTCTTTGCAGAGTCCTTCAATACAAATGGTATCCTCTGGTCCATAAAGGCATCTACAAAAGGCCTTGCCTGCCTATTGGTCCTATATATAACAGAAAAGTCTTCATACTGGTAGTCAGAACCCTTTTTCTCGACCATAGACTTTATTTGATTTGCTATCTGGATAGCCTCATCATCACTGTCTTTAGGCTCTATAAACCTCAACTTGACCTCTTCATTCCTAGATGCAACTATCTCTTTTTCATAACGGTTCTTGTTGTTTTTGATCAACTTGGATGACATATCTACTATGGTCCTTTTGGACCTGTAATTGTTCTTCAAAACCAACTTTTTGGCACCCTCAAAGTACCTATCAAAGTCCAACATAAAATCAGGCCTAGCTCCCCTAAAACCATATATTGACTGGTCCTCGTCACCTACTACAAATATATTATTTTGAGGACTGGCTATCAACCTGATCACTTCAAATTGAACCTTGTTTATATCCTGAAACTCGTCAATTAATATATACCTAAATACCTGTCTCACAATAGACAAGACTTGGGCATTTTCCTTCAAGAGGTCAAATGCCTTGATCAACATATCATCAAAATCTATCTTATTGTATTTCTTTTTTTCTCTCTCATATAATTCAAATATCTTTTGAAAAACCTCTGACTCAAAGGTGCTAGACTCGTAGTCCCTATAGTCTATCAAGTCATTTTTGACATAGGATATCTCACCTAGGACATCTAGCACGTCATCATCACTAAAGTCCTTGACCTTCAAAAATTTTAGTATGCTCTTGGCAAGTTTGAACCTATCTACCTCTGATAGGAGGTCCTCTAGATTGACCCCATCATACCTTCTCAAGATCCTAAAAAATGCTGAGTGGAAGGTTGCAAAATTGACCTTTTTCAACCTATCATCCTGCCCCATATCAAGTGTTCTAGACTTCATCTCAAGGGATGATGCCTTGGTAAATGATATAGCTAGGATCCTAGTAGGTGGGATTGAGTGGTTCTTTACCATGTTGATTATCCTATGGGCTATGACCCTGGTCTTACCTGATCCAGGACCTGCTATCACCATACAAGGTCCATCTATATGGCCAACTGCCAATTTTTGTTCATTATTTAGTTCGGCCATATCAAACCTCCTTATATGTGATTAGTTTACGCCTAAAATTATATGTGACTAGTTATAGCTGTAAAGTAGTCTATCATCCTAGCAGATTCAGTTTGGTTGACCATTACGGTTATCATGTCTCCCTCTAAAATATGAGTATTCCCCCTAGGAATTATCTCTTTGCTTGCCCTCTTGATGGATACTAGAAGACAATCATCAGGCCACTCTATGTCCTTGACCATATTCCCCTCTATCTGACTTGTCATCTGAACAGAAAATTCAATAAGGGTCTTCTTGTCAGGTTGACCTTCATATCCTGTGTGATTACCCTTGAGTATATCCTCTAACAACATGTCGTATACAGGCTCTACATTCAGTAGGTCTGACACTATCAAGGCTACAAATACAACTATAGAAAGGGGTAGCAAGTGTTCAAATGTACCTGTCATCTCAAATATAAGTATAATACCTGTAATAGGTGCCTTTACTGTAGCTGCAAAATGACCTGCCATAGCTAGTACAGCAAAATTGACAAGATAGTCCTGTGGAACACCAAGCTTGATACACACTAGACCTACTAGGTTGCCAGCTAGGGCTCCTATGCCAAGTAGTGGTAGGAAAATTCCCCCTGGAACTCCAGAACCAAACGCCACAAAGGTGAATATATACTTTATTACCAAAAATGCAAATGTCATAAATATAGTCAGATGAAGGACCTGCATATTTACTATAATATCATGGCCACCACCTAAAAGCACTGGAAAAGTAAGTCCTACCAAACCAGAAAACATGAAGGGAATCAATATCTTATGCTCTAGTCTAATAGGCATCTTTTTGTATAAGTGCTTTGAAAATATGACCCCGTGGTTGAAAATATATCCACATATTCCCAGAACTATTCCCAGAATTATCAATGACCAATAGTATTTTATAGGCATTATATTTAGGTGTTTAAACATAAGGGCCGGATTTATCCCCAATATGGACTTGGTTATAACATCCGCTGTCACGGCAGATACCATGGCTGAAAGTAGGACTATAGGTGAGAAATTCTTATGTACTTCCTCTAAGGCGAACATAACACCAGCAAGAGGAGCATTAAAGGCAGCTGCAAGACCAGCTGATGCCCCACTTGTCATAAGGTACTTGTGCTCATAGTCAAGCTTGTTTGTAAACTTGGAGACACCCTCTCCTACTGATGCTCCCATCTGTATAGACGGCCCCTCCCTACCAACTGACAAACCAGCTGCTAGAGCTACAATACCACCGAAAAACTTATAAAAAAGTACCTTCTTCCAATTTGTAGATATCCTCTTTGTAATAGCTCCTTCTACCTGGGGTATACCAGACCCTGATATATTAGGCTCCTGTCTTACACAGTATGCAACGAAATATGCCATTATAGCCAGAAGCAAGAATATCCCCACTATATATATAGGCCCATTTTCTGCAAAGATATAGGCTTTTTTAAAACTTTTTAATAAAACTTCCCCCAGTAACCTATAGCCAACTATAATTCCTCCTGCTAGCAAGCCAACAACAAAGGAATGTATAATCATCTTGTACTTTAGGCCACTGGATCTTTTTAAAATTGTCATTACATTTTCATTCTTCTTTTTAAACACTACTTTCGCCCCCAATGTCGCATAATTATTTTAATTTAGTATCGATAAGATTTTCGCAAGCCCTCAGTGTATGTGCAACTAGTATAGAACTTGTAACTCCTCCAACACCCTTAGGAACTGGGGTGATCCTTGAGCACCTGTCAATAACTGAGTCAAAATCTATGTCTCCACACATCTTACCATTTTCATCAAAATTTATACCTACATCTACAAGGCAAGCCCCTTGACCTACATAGTCAGCGCCGACCATTCTAGCCCTTCCCATGCAAGAGACTATTATATCAGCCCTAGAAGCTATCTTTTCTATATCCCTTGTCTTTGAATGGCATATAGTAACTGTTGAATTTTCATTTAACAAAAGCATTGATAGAGGCTTGCCTACAACCATAGACCTACCCAATACTACTACATTCTTTGACACCATATCTATATTGTAAAACTTCAAGATCTCTATAACTGCCTCTGGTGTGCAAGGTGAAAATGCCCTCTTGTCACCATCGACCAACCTAGCTATATTTATAGGAGAAAAACAGTCAACGTCTTTTTCTGGAGAAATCTTATACTGGACTAGGTCCTCATCTATGTGACTTGGCAAGGGTCTAAAACACAGTATACCGTGCACCTTGTCGTCTTTATTAAGTCTTTCAAGGGCTGCTATATAGTCTTCCTGGCTTACCCTATCATCAAGTTCTACAACTTCAGTCTCAATTCCACACTTTTCAGCCC
Organism: Peptostreptococcus anaerobius 653-L; assembly: GCF_000178095.1. Taxonomy (NCBI): domain Bacteria; kingdom Bacillati; phylum Bacillota; class Clostridia; order Peptostreptococcales; family Peptostreptococcaceae; genus Peptostreptococcus; species Peptostreptococcus anaerobius. Next base: position 85,137 of record NZ_ADJN01000018.1, read on the forward strand.
TTGACGTAGCCCCCCTTTGGTAGGCCTCGTCACCTGGTCTATTGCCCACTTTTAAAATAGCAAGTTTGACCTGTATACCCTTTGATTTTAGGTTTTGAACCCTTTCTATAACCCCCTGCGTAATTTTGTCAGCAAGGGGCTTTCCATACATTATCTTATCTTCATTTGTAAGCTCAATCTTATTATTTGTAACTTCACTCTTCTTATTTTCGATCATTATTTTCCCTCACTAACTACAATCTATTCATCACTTCACTATATATTCTATCACACTTGTCTTCTATAACCTTCAAAAGATCAGCATACTTTAGGACTGCCTTGTCAGCATAGTCCCTGTCCTTCATATATTTTGTGTTTACATTTATATTTATATAGGCACTCTTGGCAGCTACTCTAACCATTTCAGCACCCACACCGACATCACTTAATAGCATAACTGAGCCCTTAATAAGGAGTTCTTCATGTAGGTCAAGTATATCCTTGGATATATCAAGTATCTCCATTGGAACCATGGCAGCGCCCCTCAAGCATTTTTCCATCTCTAGGGCCTTGGCTTTTTTTTCTTCCTCAGTATTGGCTTGCATCTTATAACAGTTTGATAGTGGCAAAAATGCCTCTATATCCTTGTCAACCAAAGACATCACATCTTCAGACATCTTCTGTGTCCTATCTAATATCCTGACTATGTCCTCTTCATAGTCAGCATACTTCTTCTTTCCTAAGGTGAAGTTTGCAACCATCATGGCTAGTGAATTTGCCATAGTCGCAGCATAGGCAGCAGCTGAACCACCACCCGGCATAGATTTTTTGGCTCCCAAATCACCTGCAAATTCTTTCATACTATTGTTTATATACATATATTACCCCCAGTCTAAATTTTATTTATTATTATTTACTTTTATAATCTAAGTTGTCCAATCGCCAAGCGATTAATTAATAGAATATGATTTTCACATTAACTAGTATACCATAATATAGGCAATATTTCTCATGAAGAGACCAACTTATACAGACTCTTGTTTAGCTTAAGAACTATACTAGTTGCTACAATGGTCTCTTTAAAAAATTTTTATGCTTAAATAGCAAAAGTGCCCTAGGACTCTAAGGCACTTTTTTATTAAAAAGCGTAAGTTTATTATTGTGAATAATCTAGAAATTTTTTACTAGAATAGACCTGATATCTTTCCATTTTCATCTACATCTATTCTTTCTGCTGCTGGTAGCTTTGGTAAACCTGGCATCTTCATGATCTCACCAGTCATAACTACCACAAATCCAGCTCCTGCAGATACATTGGCCTGTCTTACCTCAATTGTAAATCCTGTAGGTCTTCCAAGCTTTGTCTGGTCATCAGAAAGAGAATACTGAGTCTTGGCAACACACACTGGTAGATTTCCATATCCAAGCTCTTCTAGTTCAGCTATCTGCTTGTTGGCTTCCTTAGTGTAGTTTACGCCGTCAGCTCCATATATTTTAGTTGCTATAGCATTTAGCTTTTCCTTGATAGTCATGTCTTCTTCATAGCAGTATTCGAAGTTGTTTTCTCCTTCTTCAATCAGCTTTAGGACTTCATTAGCAACTTCAATTCCGCCTTCTCCACCATTTGCCCAAACTTCTGATAGGGCAACCTTTACACCTAATTCTTCACACTTAGACCTAACAAGGGCTAGCTCTGCATCAGTATCTAGTGGGAATCTATTGATTGCAACTACTGCTGGTAGCTTGTATACCTGAGTTATATTCTCTATATGCTTTAACAGGTTTGGAAGTCCCTTTTCTAGGGCTTCAAGGTTTTCATTGTTTAGCTGGTCCTTGGCAACCCCACCATTATACTTAAGAGCCCTTACAGTTGCTACTATAATTACAGCATCTGGTCTGATGCCAGCCTTTCTACACTTGATGTCTAGGAACTTTTCAGCACCTAGATCCGCTCCAAATCCAGCCTCTGTCACAACATAATCAGCCATATGCATACCCATCTTTGTAGCTATGATTGAGTTACATCCGTGAGCTATATTGGCAAATGGTCCACCATGTAATATTGCTGGAGTACCTTCAAGAGTCTGCACTAGGTTTGGCTTTAGGGCATCCTTTAGGATAGCTGCCATAGCACCATGTGCATTAAGGTCTCTTGCTGTTACAGGCTTACCTGAATAATTGTAGGCAACTACTATGTTACCAAGATTTTCCTTTAGCTCTGATATATTGTTTGATAGACAAAATGCTGCCATTACTTCTGATGCAACAGTTATGTCAAATCCATCTTCTCTAGTAACACCGTCGACCTTCTTACCTAGACCGTCTACTACGTTTCTTAACTGTCTGTCGTTCATATCAACACATCTTCTCCAAGTTATTCTCTTTGGATTGATGTTTAGGGAGTTTGTCTGGTAGACATGATTGTCTAGTATGGCAGCCAATAAGTTGTTGGCAGCTCCTATAGCGTGCATATCACCTGTAAAGTGTAGGTTGATATCTTCCATAGGTACTACCTGGGCATAACCACCACCTGCTGCACCACCCTTGATACCAAATACTGGTCCCATTGATGGCTCTCTTAGAGCTGCTATTACGTTCTTACCAAGCTTTGCTAGGGCATCAGCTACACCTATTGAAGTTGTCGTCTTACCTTCACCAGCTGGAGTTGGGTTGATAGCAGTAGTAAGGATCAGCTTACCTGCCCTTGACTTAGTTCTATTTAATACATTGTAGTCTATCTTAGCCTTGTACTTGCCGTATAGCTCAATGTCGTCTTCTGATAGATTTATTTTTTTTGCTATGTCCCTTATATCCTGAGGATTAGCTTCCTGCGCTATTTCAATATCTGTCTTAAATTCCATTATAAACCTCCTAAAATATAGTTTCTTTTGACTTTTTAGAAACAAAGTGACTAAAAAAAGTTTTTTCTTAATAAAATAAATTTTATCAGTATGTATAGTTCGTATAATCACGAACATTGTTCTTTATTTTCACAATATAATTATATAATTTTTGTTCACATTAGTCAATATAGATTTTCATCTATAAGTTAATTTAAAAATATACGTACCTACAAATTACTTATTGATAAAGAAATATAATTTATTGTTTTTCAATAAATATATATTGACAAAGACAAATTAAATATTTATAATAAAAATACATATATATGTTGGTTTTCGTTAAATATATTAAGTGGAACAACATATACACTGTTAATATTTGCTATGCTTACATATATGGTCAGATATATATGCAAAAAATCCATTGAAATAAAAGACTACCAAGACCTGACTATTTAGACTATAATAAATAAGTAGACTCAATCAATATATAATATGGTCTAATATAAATCTAAAATTGGAGAAATAATTGGAGAAATAAGGTAAATGTATAAAAAATCACTTAAAATAAATGCTGGCCTAAAGTTGATAATGAGCTCTGTTTTGATGGTCTTGGCCATATTGTCATTAGCATCTATAAAAATGCTAAACTACAAACTAAGACTTCTGACATACGCCTACAAATCATCTAGCCTAAGCGATAACTTAATAGCCAGAAACCTACCTGACATAGCCTGTATTATACTACTAATATTGTCACTAGTGGCCTTTTGTGTCTACTTGTTCAACAAGAAGAGATACTTCTTCACAGTATCATTGTTAGTATTTTTATGCGCCTGCATGAACATAGCTGAAGACCTATTTTTGATGTCTCCGGTCAATAACACACTTATGGGAATTCCGTTATCTGAATCATGCTGCAGTTACTTGTTTACAAGCTCTATCTTCTTATTTGTTGGAATATCCCTATTGGAAGGTTCAAAAATTGGAAGGTATATAAGCATAGGATTAATTTCTATACTTATCTTATACAGCTTTAAGGCAGCTTCAACCTTTATTGCTGGTTTCCTGATATTGATACTGGAAATAACTGAAAAAACTTGTGATAAAAGAACTTTTATACTCAATATAATATCCGTCCTAAACAATATGCTGTACCCTATGATCACTATCTACCTATTTAAAATATATAACTATAGGGTACCTATCTTTAAATCACAGGCTACAGACTCATCATATAGACTTGTAGCAGCTAGATGTTCAAAGAATAAAAATTTAGGGGATAGTCAAGATAAACACGAAGGTGGATATGGTGGACATAGGCTTATAGTCTTTATCATAGTAATTTCAATTATCTGTGGACTACTAAACTTATATACTGGCTATATAACCGACAAAAAGGTCTTGGAGGCACTTATATTGCCTCATTCCTACAGGTCTTTTTTGAACTTTAGTATAGCCCTACTTGGAATATTGTCTTATGACTTATTTCATGCCTGTGATACCCACATACCAGCTAACAAGTAACCTATCTCTTCAATCGTAAAGCCTATCAGAAAGGAAGTTTTATATGTCAATAAAGGTAAATCTAGACATGGTAATGCTGAAAAATAATATTTCACTAAAAGACCTATCTAATAAAATAAATATCACCAACTCCAACCTATCTATCCTCAAAACTGGCAAGGCAAAGGCAATCAGATTTTCTACCTTAAATGATCTTTGCAGGGTCCTAAACTGCCAACCTGGAGACATACTGGAGTATATAGATGATGAAGATTAAAGTTGATACAATAAAACAAAACCGTGACACAATACTGGTCACGGTTTTGTTTTATATTTCAATATATAGGTTAGTATTAACGCAATAAATACTGTTGATTACTGTATTAGCAAGCTGCAAATTCTTTTGCGAACTTTTCACACTCAGCAATACCATCATCATCTGGTGTTTCGTTGATAATTAGTCCTTCATCGTTGAATACAGATGCTCCTGATCCTTCAACTCTTTCAACCCAATTTCTCATCCATTCTCCGTCTCCCCATCCGTAAGATCCGAATAGAGCTACGTCCTTACCTGAGATTGACTTTTCTGCTTCGTCAAAGAATGGCTCGAATTCAGCTTCTTCTAGCTGCTCAGCACCCATTGATGGACAACCAAACATTAACTTTTCGTAGTCAGCTACATTCTTAGAATCACTTGATATATTTACTACATCATATTCAACACCAGCTGCTGCTAGTCCTGCACCGATAGCTTCTGCCATCTTTTCTGTGTTACCTGAACCACTCCAATAAAATACTCCTACTTTTTTCATTACAAAAATTCCTCCTTATGCTGTGAATAATTTATTTTTATTTTGGCTTAGAATAGAATCCAAACTCTCGCCCCCGCTTAGTTTACCCAACATGTAATTTCTTAGCTTGTCATAGGTATTAAATCTCCTAATGGCCAAATTACAGTCACCATAGACCTTCCAATAACCATTATACTTATAATCTCTACCCTGTTTTTCTACAAAGCCTCTTACGTCCTCAACTGGATAACCCAGGAATAGACCTATCTCATGTGGGAAGTTTCCCTTCTTCATTCTCATACTCAAGATTGAAACATAGTAGTTCAATGACTTATGCTTGTGGTAGCCATATTCTTCTAGCATGGAACTGACATTTTCCTCTCTCAAATACTCGCCAAGAAGTGACTGCCTATATACAAATAATAAAACCCTATTGCCACACTCGCATACAGGCAATATATTTATGTCATACTTGGCAAAATCTTTATTGTAGGACTGCACAAGCCCTATAACGCTTGGAATCTCTTGCTTAGAAATTGATACCAAGTTCGACACCTTGCTAGCCATCAACACTGGCGAACAAAAATATGCTAAAGTTGACTCAAACTTTTTATTATCCATACATATACCAGCCTCTCAAAAACTCAATATTTAAATGATATAATCAATCATCAAATATCTATTATCATTATAGCAACCGATTGTCTCCTTGTCAAGTTATTTGATATTTATTTTCATATATTTTATTTTATCACTAAAGATTACTTGCATAAAAATAACGCTGGTGGCAATTCCACTCTATATTCCTAGAATTAGAGTTTGAAATTACCACCAACGCAGTATTTAAATAATTTATTTTTATGGCTATTAATTGTATACCTTACCAGACTTTGTATCATCTATTGCCTGGTCCATAGTTTCCCTATTGATACCACCTTCAATATAGGCGTAAATATTTAGGTCCTTGTCTATAAAGAAACTTGTAGGTAGTGAATATACTTGATATTGTCTAAATATCTCACCTCTTTTATCCATTAGTACTGGATAACTTATCTTATGGTCTTTTATAAACTTTTTGACACCCTCAAGGTCTTGCTCTCTCTGTTGACCAGGAGACGCTACACCCACTACAACCACATCTTTCTTGTTGTAGCCATTAGCCTTGTATACAGCTTCTATATCCGGTATTTCTGCCCTACAAGGCGGACACCATGTAGCAAAGAAATTGATAAATATAACCTTGCCCTTAAACTGGGAAACATCTACCATATTTCCATCTTGGTCCTCTAGCTTGATTGGCATCATAGGTATTTTCTTTGTATCTTCCTTATCGCTATTTTCTGATGACTGGTCTGAACTATCTTCATTCTTAGGACCATTCTCCTTAGAATCGTCCTTACTAGGTCCTGAACCTGAGTCCTTATTGGCCTCTATGCTAGTACCTAGAGAATTAAACATAGCCTCAAACCTACCAAATGTTCCAAGAGCCAGCATTAGGCCCATGATGATTAGAATTACACCGCCTATTTTGACTATATATTTCATAAGATTGGCATTTTTCTTTATAAAGTTTAGTACCTCACTTGTAAATAAGCCCAAGCCTATAAATGGTATTACAAATCCTACCGCATATACTAGTACCAATAGGTTGCCTTCAAATACGCTACTCGCATTTGAAGCTAGTATCAAAACAGATGCCAATGCTGGACCTACACAAGGAGTCCATGCAAATGAAAATACAAATCCCATTACAAAAGCACTTATAGGGTTTACCTTCTTCTTTGAATGTGACTTTGAAAGCCTAAATTCCTTGTTTAAAAAACCTAGCCTTAGTACTCCAAGCTGGCTAAGACCTAGCAAGATTATTATTATACCACCTATTCTGGCTATCATATCCCTGTTTTCTTTTATGAGACTACCCAAGGCTGAAAAACCAAGCCCTAGTATAAAGAATGATACTGATACTCCTGCAACAAAGCATATAGTGTGAAAAAGTACAGTAGATCTTTTATATGTTGTATTTCCTGCTTCATCTACATTTCTAGCATTGCCAGCCAGATATGCCATATAAAGCGGAATCATAGGTATCACGCAAGGTGAGAAGAATGATGTTATCCCCTCTAAAAACACTAGTAATAAATTAACGTTTGATCCTACTATAGGACCACCTCCTCTTATAATTGTTTCATGCAAGCTATTGTGACTTCATCCATAGGGTCAATTTGATATGCCATTTCTATGAAATATTTTGCATCATCATAATTGCCATTGTGTAGATAAGCCATACCTAGATTGCAGAGAATCTCTGGATTGTCTCTTTTTATCTTGGCTGCTTTTGAAAGGTAGTCTATAGCCATTTCAAGGTTGCCCTCTCCTGCATAACAAAGGGCTAGCTCTACCAAGCTATCAACTTGAGTTGGCTTCATTATAAGGATTTTTTCCAGATATGTCTTGGCCTGACCTATATCATCCATGCTCTTGTAGGCCAAGGCTATCATAAATAGTAGGTTCCACCAGTCTGGATGTCCATCTTCAAGTGGAAGTAGATAGTCTAGCCCTTCCTGAGCCTTGCCCTGTAGAACTAGGTTATAGCCCTGCTCATACCTCACCTTAAAGTCCATACTGTCGATATTTTCCTGTAACTCTGCAACCAAGTCATCTTCAAGACCTAGTTGGATAGCTCTCTCCCAAGTCAATTTAGCCTTTAAAAATTGGCTCTGGTTTGAATAATGGAAACCAAGCTGGTAGTGTGCAAGAGCAAATGAATCATCTATATCTATAATATCCTCTAAGGCGTCCAACGCCTCTAACAAAAAGTCATTCATAGCCTTTAAATTCTCGTCCTTCTGGTACCTTAGGCTCAATTCCTGACATATGATAGCATACTGATAAAGCGCCATTATATCAGTTGAGTCCTGTCTTAGGAAAGACCTTATATATATCAAGGCTTCTGTAGGTTCGCCCCTCTTATAAGCCTCAGTTGACATATAGCCCATATACTGCATCTTGTCGAAATTCACCTTCTTTGAAAATGCCTCTATAAACTTGTCATACTCCTGATTATAGGCAAAACCGCTGTCTATGCCCTGTATATATATCATGGCATCAACCATTGATACCATATTGAGTTCTTCCTGAGCCTTATTGTCCTTTATAGACTTTACCAAGACTTCACTTTTCATTGGAACCTTCAAACCATCTAAAGGCACCTCATAGCCATCCAAATTCAATTCTCCAGATTCTTCTATGGTTATAAATACCAGGTCTTCTGATCTTTCAATCAAATATTTTTCTATCCTATTCTTCATACTAGTCTCCTTTTCCCCTAAAAACAAACCCATAAATACCTGTCTTGGTCTTTATCTTCATTTCACATAATTGATTTTTGTATTCCTTGGTTAACACCTGACTTCTATTGAGCACAGGGTCCATAAACACATCTCCAACACCGTATTCTAATAGCTTTTTAGGACTTGATTTTTGCTTATATATATCCCTATACTTTATACTATTTATCTCATTATTTCTCAGTCTAATGCAGTAGTCTGCCATAGACTGGATAAATCTCAAGTCTAAGCCGGAAATATCTTCCCTTACATTATATCTATCTTTTGTAAACTCTTTCATATTTAAAACGTCTTTATATTTTATGTTTTCTTCCATTTTATAATTTTTATCTTCTATATATAGGAGGTTTGTGATTACATTTTTAACACTCTCTAATCCCATGTCTACTATAATACCATCCCCATCATAAGCCTCTCTTAACAAAGTCAAGAAAGATGAGTTCAGCTTTATCTCTTTTTGGTATCTTTCTTCTCCGATCTCAAAATATGAAATCAAAGAATGAAGGTCGTCTATATACTTTATCTTCCTTACCTGCAAGCCTATATTTTCCTTCTTATTCTCCTTATAAGGATTGAATATCAGTAGTTTTTCCTTTATTACATAGAGAAATTCTAGGATGTCAAACTTGCTGTTCATCAATGTATACCTATATAGACTGTCATAGATATATTGGTCAAGTATATAGTCATATTTCCTATATTCTTGCTTGTAGAACTTGGTCACCTTGCCTAACAAGTCTATGACCTGGTCTTGGTATAAGCCATATGCCCTACTTGTAAGAATCAGAGGCAGGGTAAAGTTCAGTAAATAAATATCAGTCATAGAGCTATAATATTTATAATATACCAGCTCATCATAAAGCCTATCTATATCAACAGAGTTAGCATCATTTGACTTATTTCCAGAAATAATCTTAGTTCCTATCAGTATAAGATAAGATATTTCTCTAGTACCACCATCAAATGCTGACAAATAACTGCTTCTAATTATATTTTTCACTCTATCATTTAGCATTTTACCACCTCTCATAATAAATACACTATTATATATTTTATCTTTTATGGCAAAAACTAGCAAGTTATTTTTCGTTCTTAGCAATTACACAAGAAAATCTTAAAAATTTTTAAACTAATTATCAACTAATTTTCTAACTTAAATAAAACAGATTAGATGAGGATGTATCAGTTTGGATCACTAAGTAAAGGTGATTGGGATAAGATGGCAAACATAGCTAATAATAAAGATAAAAATAGTGTAGCCAATGGAAATCCTCCATCAGCTACACTGATTAATCTTAAGTCTGATCCTCTATCAAATAAATTGATAAAGACCAATAAATTATATACTATGCGCTTAATTTATCCTGGTTCTTAAGAGCTTTCTTACCAGTACTTACAACTAGGTAAGCATATACAATAGCAAATACCACACCTACTATATTAGCAATATTCTGAGGAAGTCTAAATCCTATCTTAGCTCCAAATAGGTATGCTGTTATTATGAATGTATAGAACATACCTGGAAGAAGAGATATTATGTACTGCTTCTTCTGCTTGTAAAGGTAAAGTGATATCATAGCAAATGCGAACACTGCTATAGTCTGGTTAGCCCAAGCGAAGTACTGCCATAGGATATTGAATCCCTGTGCATCTATCTTTGCAAATATTAATATAGCAAGAACTGGTATAAATATTATAGTTGTAAGTATAACCCTGTTCTTAGCCTTAGACTGGTCAAATTTAATTGCATCTGCAATCATTAGTCTAGCCGCTCTTAGTGATGTATCTCCTGAAGTTATAGGAAGAACTATAACACCTAAAACTGCTATAAGACCACCTATTGAACCAAGCATGTCATTAGCAACCATACCTATTATAGCTGGTTTACCAATTAATTCTGCTGGAACACCCTTTGCATAGATACCCATAGCTGCTGCTGCCCATATCATAGCTATAAATCCTTCAAGTATCATCATGTCATAGAAAGTATATATACCTTCCCTTTCACTCACAACAGATCTACCTATTAGTGTAGCCTGAGTTGAGTGGAAACCTGATACTATACCACAGGCAACTGTAACAAAGAATATAGGAAGTATAGGAACTCCTGCCGGATGAATACCCTTCCAGTTTGCTGCAGTTACATTCTGTAACTGATATCCCTTAACGAATAGACCTATAAATATACCTACAGCTGATAATAATAGTATTGCACCAAATATTGGATATACCTTACCTATTATCTTGTCTATTGGGAATAGAGTTGCACATAGGTAGTAAACAAATATACATCCGTATACTATCCATACTACTGGATTGTTTACTAGAGCCTCCTGCTTTAATAAGTTTACAACGATAAGGTCACCAGGAGTGTAGATAAATACCGCACCTACTAGTATCATAAGGAATATGACGAATACACTATATACCTTGTATACCTTACCACCTAAGTGTTCACTTATTAGGGCTGGCATCTGCTTACCTTCACTTCTGATAGAAATCATACCAGAGAAGTAGTCATGCATTGCTCCACCTAGAACACAACCTATTGGAATTAATAAGAATGCTATAGGTCCAAATAATATACCCTGGATAGGTCCAAGAATTGGTCCAGTACCAGCAATATTCAGTAATTCTATCAAAGCATTTTTATTTTTCTTCATTGGGACATAGTCCACACCATCATTGATTTTAGTAGCAGGAGTTGGTCTATCATCTGGACCAAATACGCTTTCCACGTATCTACCATATAGGACTCCACCTACCACTAGGATAACTAAACCTATTAGAAAAGTTATCATAATAATACCTCCATATATAAAATTATTTAAACCATAATATGATTTACAAACCAATAGCGTTAGGTATATACTAAAACTTAAATACATACATAACAAATGAGTATAATTTTCAACTATACTCCATTATGTATCCAAGATACATCTTTCACATATCAACTATTATACTCTCTATGTGTTGTTTTTTCAATTAAAAAGTTACTTTTTTTCTTATATAATTTTATTTTCTAGGATAAAATCTATGTTAAATAAGCCTAACAAGATACATCAAAAAAAATTCCCAGACTTAAATTATTATAGTATAGGAATTTTTATTATATTAAATTATAACTACATCTTCTCAGGTGCTTTCATACCTAAAAGATCAAGTGCGTTTTCTATTGTCTGCCTTGTTGACTCAACTAAGGCTAGTCTTGCTATCATAAGTTCCTTATCTTCTACAATAATAGGATTGTTGTGATAGAACTTGTTGAAGGCCTGGGCAAGATCAAGTACAAATCTTGTAACTATATGAGGCTCGTTCTTTCTCATAGATGTTTGTATTGACTTATTAAATGTTTCTATTACCTTAAGTACATCTGATGAATCTTCATCTGAAAGTAAATCAAAATTAATATTAGCTACTAAGTCAGCACTGATTTCAAGATTTGCCTTTCTCTTTAGGGCACAACATCTAGCATGAGTATACTGAACATATGGTCCAGTCTCCCCTTCAAAGCTAAGTGTTCTACTCCATGAGAATGTGTAGTCCTTGATTCTTGAATTTGATAGTTCCTGGAATACTACAGCTCCAACACCAACCTCTTTAGCTATCTTGTCTATATCCCCAGCTCCAGGGTTCTTTTCCATTATTATTTCCCTTGTCTTGTCTATTGCCTGTCTAAGAACATCTTCTAGGAAGACTACTCTACCCTTTCTAGTTGACATAGTTCCTTCTTCTAGGGCAACCATACCAAACTGTACATGGTTCATATCCTTGTACCAATCGTAGCCCATCTTTCTTATAACATTGAACAACTGCTTGAAGTGAAGTTCCTGCTGTGAACCAACTACATATATAGCCTTGTCAAAGTCATAAGTATTCTTCCTGTAGAAGGCTGCTGCTAGGTCTCTAGTTATGTATAGAGTTGACCCGTCATTTTTCTGGATTAGGGCTGGTGGTAGGTTGACATCTTCTAGGTCAACTATCATAGTCCCCTGTGACTCAACCAATAAGTTTTTTTGTCTCAATTCTTCAAGCACTGCTGGCATCTTATCTGAATAGAAAGACTCTCCTGCATATGAATCAAAATCTATCTCTAGTAGGTCGTATACTCTCTGGAATTCCTTAAGTGACTCATCTCTAAACCACTGCCATAATTCCTTAGCTTCTGGATCATTGTTTTCAAGTCTTGTAAACCAAGCCCTAGCTTCATCTTCCATTTCTGGCTTAGATTCAGCCTCATCATGGAATCTTACATACAATTTAAGTAGTTCCTTTATAGGCTCCGCTTCAACGGCACTCTTGTCACCCCATAGCTTGTAGGCTACTATTAGCTTACCAAACTGTGTTCCATAATCACCTAGGTGGTTTATTCTCTCTACCTTGTAACCCTGTGATGAGTATATCTTGTATAGGGCATTACCTATTACTGTCGTTCTTATATGACCTATATGGAATGGCTTTGCTATATTAGGGGATGAATAGTCTATTACAACTGTTTTTCCACCACCTAGATCACTCTTGCCGTAGTTTTCTCTCTCATCAAACACCTGAGTTATGACCTTTTTTGCTAGGGCATCTTTTGCCACAAAAAAGTTGACATATCCACCAAGGTTTATGCACTTAGTCACACCTTCACCTAGTTCTATTGAAGTAGATAGGTCTTCTGCTATCATATTTGGTGCCTTTCTAAATATCTTTGCCAATTTAAAACATGGAAATGCATAATCACCCATTTCCTTGTTTGGCGGTACTTCTAATAGTCCTTTTATTTCTTCAACTGTCAAGTCTTCTACTTTTGTCTTTATAGATTCAGCTATCACTTGCTTGAAATCTGCCATGCTCTTCCTCCTACATTATTATCTATTTTATAAATCAACAATTTTTTCTAATAATTCTAACCCAAATGTCTAATCCATCCAATATACTATCATATAACAAGTACATAGAAATTGCAATACTTCTAGCCTATATTCTCAAGATTATCAAGGTCTTTTTCGCTAATGGTTTTTATGCCGTGTTTTTTTAATAGGGCTACCGTAACACCTTGACCTGGTTTTTTATTTCCTACAAAATTGCCATCGTGTATAAGACTAGACCCACATGATGGGCTAGATTCTTTGAGTATTGCTAGACCAACCTCGTTTTCAAGGGCTATATCAAGACTCATCTTGGCTCCCTTTAGATATTCAGCAGTTACGTCCTTGCCATCTTTTGAATATACCTTAGCACCCTGGTCAATGACATCACTTCCATCCATGCCCTTTTCTATCTCTGATGGTAACCTTGGTATAGCAAGTCCGCCAATACTTTCAGGGCAAACTAAGACATACTCCTTGTCCTTTAAATAGTCAAGCAATTTTTGGTTCTTGTTATTTCCACCGTTGTATTTGCAATTTTCTCCTATCAAGCAGGCTGAAACCAATATTTTATTCATCATACTATCAACTCTCTTTACTACTTTACTTCTACTATTGTAACTCCTATACCACCTTCTCCGTACTGACCCTTTCTCTGGCTCTTAACGTGTGGGTGTCTCTTTAAATGCTCTCCTATACCTGACTTTAGGACTCCTGTACCTATACCGTGAATTACTGTGACCTCATCATGACCTGCCATACAAGCATCATCTAGGTACTTGTCTACTGCAACTATAGCCTCTTCAAGATTCATGCCCCTTAGGTCTACTTCACGCTTTACGTTTCCTGATTTCGACCTTATGACCTTCCTAGTAGTCCTTGTAACAGTATTCTTCTCTTTCTTTTCTATTATCTTTAGGGACTTGTATGGTAGGGTCATCTTCATTATTCCTACCTGAACTACAGCCTCTTTTTTGTTGTCATCAGCAGATATGACGGTACCTTCCTGTCTCAGGCTGACTATATTTACCTCTGCACCCGCCTTTAGACTCTTGATTTCCTTTGAAGCAAACTTTGGTACGACCATACTTTCAAGACTAGGCTGTAGACCACCCATAGTCTGACCGATTTCCCGTCTTATTTCTTCTATTCTTCTGTCCTTGTCCTTGGATGCAGATTCCTGCTCTAACTTTCTAAGCTTCTTTATTAGGACTTCTGTCTCTTCCTTGGCCTGTCTCACTATAGAAAAAGCCTCGCTTCTAGCATTTTCCATAACCTTGGACTTAGATTCTTCTAGTTTTTTAATCTTGTCTTCGTACTCGTTTTTACGGGCCTCAATTTCAGACCTCATAGCCTCTGCTCTAGACAACTCTTCTTCTGTTTTTAGCCTGTTCTTTTCTACAGATTGAAGTACATCTTCAAGCTCTATATCATCGTTATCCATATAGAACTTGGCATTTAGGATTACCGATTCATTTAGGCCTAGCTTTCTAGATATCTCAAAGGCATTTGACTTACCAGGCACACCTATCAATAGCCTATAGGTTGGAGATAGGGTCTCCATGTCGAATTCAACCGCAGCATTTTCCACACCTTTTTTAGCTAGGGCGTATTTTTTAAGTTCAGAGTAGTGGGTAGTCGCTATACAAAGAGCGCCAACTGTCCTGATATCCTCAAGAATAGCTATTGCAAGTGCTGCCCCTTCTTCTGGATCAGTACCTGCCCCCAATTCGTCAAATATAACCAGAGAATCCTCAGTCACCCTATCCACTATGTCCACAATAGATGTCATATGGGACGAGAATGTAGACAAGTTCTGCTCTATAGACTGGTTGTCACCTATGTCAGCAAATACTTGATCAAACACACACATACTAGTTCCAAAGTCGGCCGGTATATGAAGACCACATTGGGTCATCAGTGAAAACAAACCAACCATCTTGATAGTAACTGTCTTACCACCGGTATTTGGTCCTGTTATAAGTAGGCTGCTAAAATCTTTACCAAGATATACTGTATTGGCTACGACTGTTTTTTTGTCTATAAGAGGGTGTCTCCCCTTTACTATCCTAAATGACTTGTCCCTATTTAAAATAGGATCCACTGCCTTCATTGCTATAGACAGCTTACCCTTGGCAAAGGCAAAATCTAGTCTGGCTAGAATCTCTTGGTTGGATATCAGCTCTCTTGCGACTTCTCCTACCATGCCTGATAGTTCAGCTAGTATCCTCTCTATCTCCTCTGTTTCTTGGAGCTTCAACTGCCTTAGGTCATTGTTCATCTCTACAATAGACATAGGCTCTATGAACAGGGTTGCCCCAGACTGGGACTGGTCATGTATTATACCAGATATTACGGACCTATACTCAGCCTTTACAGGTATAACAAACCTATCCCCTCTCATGGATATAATCGCATCCTGTAGGTATTTTTGGTAGCTAGTAGATGATATAATTGAATTTAACTTGGACCTTATATTTTGGTTCTTCTGAAGAATCCTCCTTCTTATCATCCTAAGTTCACTTGAAGCATTGTCAGATACCTCTATATCGCTCACTATTGCATTATATATTGCGTCCTCTACATCCCTGTGGACATATAGGGACTGGGCCATAGTCTGTATTATGGGATACCTTGTCACCTCTTCCTTGTCCTTGTTTGAGTTTTCAGCATTTCCGAAAGTTTCAACTTTTATGTCTCCACTCAACAAGTTTGAAAGTATCCTAGTAGCCCTCATAGTATCTGCTACCTTTATAAGACTTGCATTATCTAGGACACCACCTATATCAGCTCTCTTGGCCATGTCTTCTATATTGTGTATTCCCTGCATAGAAACATGCCCCCTCTTTATTAGTATTGACTGGGCCTCAGTAGTCTCTTCAAGAGCTTCCTTGACCTGGTCATATTTTGAGAAGGGGTTTAGTTTTTTTATTATATTACGTCCAAGCTCAGACGATGCCTTGTCCATTAGTAGGTCAAGTATCTTGTCTAATTCAAGGAGTTTAAAATACTTATTATCCATATTCACCATCCATTCAAAAATTCAAAATCAATAGTATTATTATACCATATATTTAATAAACTTGTTTATTGGGTCCTCTCAATTTATTAAGACTAAGCAAAATTTTTCCTCATATATACATAAATCATACTATACATGGTATAATGTAAATATGTATTTTTTATTGCAATTATATTAATATACAAACCCCTTAAGGAGGTGCATACTATGAACTATGTAACAAAGGGTTTATATCCAGAAAAAGTATTCAGAAACTTCGAAAACATCTCTCAGATTCCAAGGTCATCTGGGAAAGAAAAGCAAGTGAGCGACTATATCGTTAACTTTGCTAAAGACCTTGGACTTGATACATATCAAGATGAATATAATAATATAGTTATAAGAAAACCAGCAACCAATGGCAATCCTGATGGACCAACTGTAATGCTACAGTCACATATAGACATGGTCACAGAATCTGGGGATTTCTCAAACCACGATTTTGACAAAGACCCTATTGAATTGATTATAGACGGTAACCATTTACACGCCAATGACACTACATTGGGTGCAGACAATGGTATAGGTGTTGCCTATATGATGGCTATCCTTGAGAGTCAAGATATCAAGCATCCTAACCTTGAGTGCGTGTTTACATCAGATGAAGAGGTTGGTCTGATAGGTGTAAACAGACTAGACTTTTCAAACCTAAAGTCATCTCTTGTAATCAACCTTGATTCAGAAGAAGACTACAATATACTTGTAGGTTGCGCCGGTGCAGTTGACTCTATACTTTCAATTAGAAAAGAGTATAAACCAGCAATCCCTACAAATGTAGCCCTTGAAATAACAATTAGGGGACTATTTGGCGGACATTCAGGCATGGACATAGATAAAAATAGGGGTAATGCCAACCAAATTATGGGAAGGCTCCTTAACTCTATAAGCGTTGATTTTGATATGTTCAATATAGATGGTGGTTCAAAAAGAAATGCTATACCAAGAACTTCTGAGACAGTTATATCTGTAAGTGACAAGGACATTGAACAGGCAGCAAAAGATATACAGAAAATGTCTGCAAAGATCCAAAAGGAGCTATATGCTACAGAGCCAAATCTTAAGATAAGCCTTAGAAGAAGTGCTTCGATGGACTTTAAGGTATTTACTGATGCTTGTAAAGACAAAATCATAAAAACACTTATGTTGATGCCAGCAGGTGTAATTGCTATGGAGGCAGAACTTGATGAGCAGGTTGAGACATCTACAAACTTTGCTCTTGTAAAAGAGACTGACACACATATAGAATTTAAGAACCTTACAAGGTCATCAAGCCAGTCTAAAAAAGAATATGTCAAGAGTAAAATAGAGGCCTTGGCAGACCTACTAGGAGCTGAGATTGAATTTTCTGCAGGCTATCCTGCTTGGGAATACAACTCAAACTCTCAATTAGAGAGCAAGGCTGTTGATATATACAAGGATGTATTCAAAAAAGCCCCTAATGTACTAGTAATGCACTGTGGTCTTGAGTGCGGAATCCTACTTAGCAAGCTACCACAAAAGGCTGAAGCAATTTCAATAGGACCTACTATGTATGATGTACATACACCAAAAGAGCACGTAGAGATAGACTCTGTTGGGAAAATCTGGGACTACTTGCTAACATTACTTGAAAGAATATAGTTTTTAGATAATAGAAGAGACCGCATATAGTCTAGTAAGCTGTACGTAGTATTTGTTATATCATATGCTTAACTCACTAATTCTTCAAGGCCTGCCTAGCCGCAGGCTCACTCGAATTAGACGTTCGTTTTCGCATTGATATAACAAAAATACTACTCTATGCTTACTTTGACAACATACGGTCTCTTTTTCTATTATCTATATCTCTCTATTCTCAATCTACTCTCAGCTACGTGAAATGATGTAAAATCATATACATATCACTTGTCAAATATCATCCATATATTGCCTCTTTTTACAAACTCTTGTTTCTATTTAACAATTTCATGCTGCGTGATTGAGCAATAAAATCGTATTTAAACTTATAATAACTATGTCAAAATGACTTTTTTAAAATAATTCCTATGTTTTATTATCCTTTTAAACAGATAAATCCTGTTGTTCCTGGGCCTCCATGTGTTCCTATACCGCAGCCTATCCTAAAGTACTCGATATGTTGTGCTCCAAAGTCCTTTGTAAGGACTTCTACCAACCTATCTCTTTCTTTAATGTCATCGGAGTAACCTATAAATATCCTCTGTTGCTTAAAGTCAGTCACTCCATTTTCTTTGGCTGTCTCTATCAGCTTGTGGGCTATGTTCTTTTTGCCTCTTGCCACTGCTACATTTTCTACTAGGCCATCCTTGACTACACATATAGGCTTTATGCCTAGAACTGAACCGATCATCGCCTTTGTTCCGCTTATTCTTCCACCCTTTGAAAGGTATTCTAGGTCATCACAGAAGAATGTTGCATATACCCTGTTCTTGATGCTTTCTATATAGTCTACAATTTCATCCAGGCTCTTACCATCCTCTCTTAGTTCACATGCCATCAATACCTGATATCCTATACCATAACAAAGGCTGTTAGAGTCTATAATCTTTATGTTGTGACCTTCAAATTCTTGACTTGCAAGAACTGCACTCTGGTATGTTCCAGTAGCATTTGGAGACACTGATATATACAAAATATCGTATCCTTCTTGTGTATATTTTTCAAATACCCTATAAAAATCTGCGTACGTAGCCTGTGAAGTCTTTGGTATGACCTTATCATTTCTGATTATACTATAAAAATTATCAATACTTATATCTTGTCTATCCTTGTACTCATTATCCCCTATAATTATGTTTAGAGGTATAAACTCAATATCATATTTTTCTATCTGTTGGTCTGTGACATCACTTAAACTATCACAAACTATCTTTATTTTATTCATTTTAACCTCCGCTTATTTTAAATCAGGAAATCCTAGCTGTCTCAATGCTTCATAGACAACTATTGCTACCGAATTAGATAGGTTGAGGCACCTTGCTCCTTCTATACCCCTCATTGGTATCCTTATACAATGACCCTCATTTTTCTCTATTAGATCTTTAGGTAGCCCCTTTGTTTCTTTACCAAAAACTAAAAAACAACCCTCATTATACTCGACATCTGCATATGATTTTTGGGTCTTTGTTGTAGCATAAAAGTAATTAGCCTCTGGATATTTTTCTTGTAGCTCCTCAAATGAATCATAATACTTTATATCTGCTATATCCCAATAATCAAGTCCACATCTCTTCAGATGCTTGTCATCAAGTGAAAAACCTAATGGTTTAATCAAGTGGAGTTGAGCTCCCGTATTGGCACACGTTCTAATTATATTACCTGTATTGTGAGGTATCTCTGGTTCCACTAAAACTATATTAATCGGCATTTTTATTTCCTTTCTTTTCTTTCTTCTTCTCTTCAACTGCATAGTAATTACAGTAATCTCTTATATTGCATAAATGACACTCAGGCTTTCTGGCTTTACATATTCGTCTTCCCTGAAATATCAATAAATGATGCGAATGTGTCCACCTATCTTTTGGTATGGCCTTCATCAAGGCAAACTCAGTAGCTTCAACATTGTTTTCTTTTACTAGTCCTATCCTATTGCTCACCCTAAAAACGTGTGTATCCACTGCAATAGCCGGCACTCCAAAAGCATTGCTCAGGACGACTCCCGCTGTCTTTCTTCCCACACCCGGTAACTTTACTAGGTCTTCAAGTGTATCTGGAACTTGACCACCAAACTGGTCGACTATTATTGTAGATGTATCCTTAATTTTCTGGGCTTTAGACTTGTATAGACCACAAGTCTTTATCATCGCCTCTATATCTTTTATACTCAGGTCCTTAAAGTCTTCAGGTTTATTGTACTTTTTGAACATTTCTTCTGTAACTATGTTGACTCTTACATCAGTACACTGGGCCGATAGTATCGTCGCAACTAGCAACTCAAAGGCACTGGTGTGTACCAACTCACAGTGTGCATCTGGATGCATCTGTGTCAACATATCTAGTATCTCTACTACTTCTTTTTTTGTTTTCTTTCTCGGCATTACACAATCCTACTTCCACCAATAAATTCTCTAATAATCGCAGTCGGTCCTATATCTTCTGTATCATCTAAGTTGACAAAATACTGAAGTAGACTCTTTAACCTCTGAGCCTCCATATAGTAGTCACTGTCCTCGCTGACTTGTTTTAACAGGTCCATAGCCTGAGTCTTAAGGACTGCTAACTCGTATACACTAGCTGAGTTGAACATTATATCCGCCTCTTCAGCATAAGGGAATATATATTTTTCCTCGCCCCTTCTGACTGACGACCATTTTTCCATAGTCTCAACTGCAGATATACCCCTGAACATACTGTCTCTCACCATTCTCCTCAAGAGCCTAAGATCTGTTGTAGGTATTCTATTGTGGTCATCAAGGTTGAGCTGTGTTATTACACTCAAATATATCTTGAATATAGATGAATTATCTATAGACTCTGTTAGAACCGGATTAAGTCCGTGTATCCCCTCTATGATTATAGGCTGATTAGGTTCAAGCCTTATCTTTTTACCTGTATAAATCCTCTTGCCATCTATAAAGTCAAATTTAATCTCGTCTATCTCATGGCCTGCCAACAAATGACTAATATCAGCTTCAAATTTTGAAATATCAATAGCATCTATAGATTCATAGTCATAGTTTCCATCTTGGTCGAGAGGCGTATTGACCCTATCTACAAAATAATCATCCATTGATATTGGGAGTGGGTTCTGTCCTATTACCCTCAACTGAATTGATAGCCTATGGGCAAAACTCGTCTTTCCCGAAGAAGATGGTGCAGCTATTAGTATTAACTTGGCCTTCTTTTCGTGTATTATATCAGCTATCTCTGCTATCTTTTTTTCATGTAGGGCTTCGACAGTTCTTACCATATCACCATATGCATTGGACTCTATAATCCTATTTAGGTCTACAACATTGTCAATTCCTAATGTTCTAGACCACTCTTCGCTCTCCCTATATACTTCAGATAGCTTGTCCATATTCCTAAGCTTGCTGATTTTTCCCTTAACTCCATTTTCTGGCCCTAGTATTACAAGGCCATCAGCCATCTTAGCAAGGTCCAAGTCCTTTATATGGCCTGTAGATGGAAACATTAGACCATAAAAATAATCAATGTATCCATTGCACTCATATACTTTTATAATGTCATCTTTTCTATACTTTAGTAACTCAGCTTTTTCATCCCAGTTGATCGAACAGAATTTTTCTATCGCCTCGTCGCTCGGTAGGTAGTTACACTTGATTGTAAGGTCTTTTTCTACATATTCAAGCATCTTGGCCTTGATAGATTCTATATCCTTATCGCTTAAAGAGTCTTTTTTCTTGACTACACAATAAAGACCACCACTCATGGAATGGTTGATATATACCTTAGCTTCCTCGAAAAGGTCCTTGCAGGCCATCACCAACAAAAGTGACAAGCCTCTAAAATATAGCCTCTTTCCGTCTTCTTTTAAGGTATCTATAAACTCTACTTCTGAATCCTTGTATAGTATGTGGTTTAGATTGTAGAGCTTGTTGTTGATTTTGGCCATACATATATGTCCTTCATAATAATCTTCAACCAAGCTTGCAAGGTCATTTAGTCTAATCCTATCTGAATTGACCTCGATAGCCCTGCCATCGACTAGTAAATTTATCTTTTCCACAAGCTCACCTCCAAAACACTAATTTATTGTTTCCTACTTATATGCTACTTATAACTTTTCTAATTGAATACTGGTTTTAACTTTCCCAATTAGATACTAGTTATTATTTCACTACTCCCATACTTGATATTGGTAGCAGTCTCACTAAAACAGTACCTATTATCTTGTTTTCAGGTACGTTACCTACTTCAGAATACCTACTGTCCAAACTTCTCATCCTGTTGTCACCCATACAAAATACATGCCCCTTAGGAATTACAGTATCTATATTGCCTTCAGTCCTGTTCCCCTGAGAAACATAGTCTTCTGTCAAAAGCTTCCCATTTACCCTGACTTCGTTGTTTGACACCTGAAGATGGTCCCCTCCAACTGCAATTACTCTTTTAACTAGGTCCTTGGTATTACTGTCGTCCTGTAGGGCAAAATCAACTATCTTCTTAAATATTGACTTTTCCTTGTTGAGGCTATTTATCTCCATAGAACTGTCAAATACTACTATGTCTCCTCTTTCGACCCCCGTATACCTAGTCACCCTATTGATTATTAAATAGTCGTTGTTATCAAGAGTAGGATACATAGACAAACCATCAACTCTAGTTGGTCTAATAAACTGCACTATAACGAGTGCAAGTACTATCGCCATAACAAAAATATTTATAATTTCCATTAATTCTCCGACAAGGCCTTTTTTCTTTTCCCTGCTCAAAACATTCTCCTTTCTCAGCCAAAGCTGCACATATTATCTCTTTATTACTCTTCTCAGCCCCTTTGGATACTTATTTTTAAGAACACCGGATGACTCTTTACCCCAACCAATAGAACACCCTTCTACACAAACTAATACCCATCCTCTTGACTGGCCAGTCTCTATGGGCTGCCCTTCAAGATACTTATATATTTCTTCACTATCATGGTCTAGGTCTAGACAGTACTTTACATCTGACTTTTTAAGGGCCATAGCTAGTGAATGTGCTGGTTCAAACCTGTTCTTTTTTAATTGTCCAAGCAGTATACCATTCCTAAGTACCTTTAGTCCTTTGAGCTTATCTTGGTCAATTGATGCAAGATAAATCATATCCTTATTTTCCACCAATCGATCTTTAAAATTCTGCAAGTCCTCAAACTGGTTCTCACTTAGGTAGTCCAAGAAAAACTTTTTTAAATCATCTGGTATTTTACTGCCGGAAGATGTTCTTTTAGATTTTGATGCTTTTTTATTTTTAGACTTAGAATTTTTGTTATTAGCTATTTCAAAATCCACATCGCCTAGTCCAAAATCTTCATCATTGTTTGAATCTGGTTTGGATATCCTAGCACAAAAATGACCTTCTCCCCTATCTATATGGGGCCAGATCCTCTCCATAGAATCTAAACTTGCCATCTTGTATTCACCTAAGAAGTCATTTATTATGTCTTCATTCTCTATCTTAGTGAAAGTACAAGTAGAATAGATAAGGCTTCCACCTGGTCTTAGCATTGCGTAGGCGTCTCTAATCAGGTCTTTTTGTATATTAGAACACTCTTTAACCTTGGCTATAGACCAATCTTCAATAGCATAGGCATCCTTCCTAAACATCCCCTGTCCAGAACATGGAGCATCGATGTATATTTTATCAAAGAAACCTTTAAAAAACGTTAATAGTCGCTTTGAATCCTCGTTGGTTATTATGGCATTCCTAGCACCAAATCTCTCAAGATTGTCACCTAGGCTAGTCACCCTCTGCTTGTTGATTTCATTTGAAACAAGAAGGCCTCTACCACCTAGTTTAGATAGGATATAGGTAGACTTGCCACCAGGGGCTGCACACATATCCAGAATCCTTTCCCCAGGTACTATATTACTTTTGCCAACTACAGATATTGCAGAGGGCTCTTGTAGGTAATAGGCTCCAGCATCGTGGAGTGGATTTTTACCAGGATTGGTTTCTTCGTCTATATAGTAAGATTCATCAGACCATTCAATTCTATCCCTGTCAATATCTATTGAAAACATCGCCAAGTCTTCAAACCTTTCCTTGGTCATCTTGAGTGTGTTTATCCTTATTGCACTGGTCTTTTTTTCGTCGAATGATTTTATAAAATCATTATAAGAAGGACCTAAAAGGTCCTCCATTTCTTTTAAAAATTCAATTGGTAACTTGTTTTTACTTATAGTCATACGAATTTGTTGCCTCACATATCTGTACTCTTATGCTATCCCCAACTATTACCCTATAATTGGCTATAGCCTTGTTGATATCTTCATCACTAAAGTCTATCTTATTCTCACTTATAACTGTTACATTCTCTCCATTAAATATAATCTTAAGGTCATTCTTGTCGTTTTTAAGATCAAGCTGGATAATATTCTTTTCGTAGGCCTTATCCTCAAAGTCCGCCCTCAAGCTTAGGAGCGCCGAAGTACGGATCATAGACACTGGATTATTCATGTCAAGACTTTTAAGTTTATCAATATTAGCCTTACTGTTAAGAGATTTTTTTATTTTTTCAAGTTCTTCAGGAGATGGATTTACTAATTCAAAACCATACCTCTCCATAAATTGCTTTTGCATATCTAGAAATTTCTTGTTCGGTATATTATTTTCCTCTTGGTAATCAGAAACCTTCTTGATAAAATCTAATAGGTTTAAATCTCCTTCGTAATCCAAATCCATTATTTCTTCACCAATAAATTCTTCAAATAGGTCAATATCAGATTCCTTAACCCTATTTCTAATATCTTCAAAACTTATTATCTTTTCGTCAGACATACCTATACCTCACCTTTCTCTTCTTGATTTACCTTGTGTTCTGAGACATTGTCCTGATCATCACTGCTCTTTTCAGTCTCCTGATTCTCTTCATTCTTCTGACCCCCTTCTGAGCCTTCCTCAACATCTTTATCAATTTCTTTATGTTCCTGATTGTTTTCATTATCCTCATCTTTTATCACCTCTAAACTTTCAGTATCGACTACTCTATACTCATTCATCTCAACAAAATCATTATGAGATACTAGACCCACTTCATCGGCCAACTCAGCCTTGTCTTTTAGTAGTTCTACATAGAATATACCCATACTTGTCATAATATAAGAATTTAAAAACAATATTCCTATACCTAAAGTCAATATTGATAGCAATGACCAACCTATAAACGATAGATAAAGACCAAACAACTTAGCCTTACGCTTTTTCATAAGCTTTCTCGAGTACTTCATAGATTTTATAATTCCTATGTCAGGATTTTTTTCTAGTATTATATATATAGCCATTGAATACATAAGGTCTATCAAGATCAATATAAATACCATCACTAATAAAAATCCAACCGCAAGACCAATATTTTCAGGGTGCATATGTTTTATTGATTGAGCCAAATCGAGATTACTAGGCTTTCCAATAAGGGCCGCAACAGAATTTGAAACGATTAAAAATACAAAAACGATCTCTATTGCTACAACCATCAGTCCTATTAGGATATTATATCCAAATGACCTTAAGTATTCTTTAATACCAACAAAAAAGTTACCGGCACGCCACTCTTTTCCCTTGGCTATATTAAAAGTTAGGTTTGTCTGCCCTGTAACTAGTATTACAGATATAATAGACATACCTAGTGTAATGTAGATAGCCTCCTTTACTGTTGAGAAATAAGAACCAGCACCTATTATAGCGCACACAATTATATTCACAAGTAACATTTTTAACCAGTTACCCGACAGTCTTTCTCTAGCAACTGCCCTAATTTCTTTATTAGTCATCATTTTTGTAACCTCCATTTTATATATTTTATTAAATAAGTTTATAAGTGTTTTTAGACAAGCCCTTGATTTAGGTTGTCTGACCACACAAGTTACCTAACCTCACAAGCTAGATTGTACCTATCTTTTCTCAGGTGCTTTATAAGGGGTAGTTGGTTTCTTACGGATTCTATCTTTGAACCATCTATATCCGCATATATTATTGACTCTTTTTCATCTGTCCTAGCGATTATACTGCCCCATGGATCTATTATCCTTGAGTTTGCATAGGATACATATGAAG
Organism: Peptostreptococcus anaerobius 653-L; assembly: GCF_000178095.1. Classification (NCBI taxonomy): domain Bacteria; kingdom Bacillati; phylum Bacillota; class Clostridia; order Peptostreptococcales; family Peptostreptococcaceae; genus Peptostreptococcus; species Peptostreptococcus anaerobius. Next base: position 111,234 of record NZ_ADJN01000018.1, read on the forward strand.
AGTTGACATCCCTTGCTGAAGATGCCCCTACCATAAAGATTTGATTATCCAAGGCCCTCACCCTCAATGATATCTCCCAGTGAAGGGGACCTGTAGTCATATTAAAGGCAGCCGGCAAAAGCACCATCTCTGCCCCCCTTGTAGAAAGTATCCTAAAATACTCTGGGAACCTAACATCATAGCAAATGCCTATGCCTATACACCCTAAATCCGTATTGACAAGAGTAAAATCATCTCCTGGTGTAAGCACGTCAGATTCTTTAAAATACTGGCCACCATCTATATCTATATCAAAAAGATGCATCTTCCTATGTCTAGCTATCATATGTCCATTTCTATCATAGAAATAGGCTGTATTATAAATTTTTGAACCATCAATTTCTGGTATAGACCCTGCCAGTAAGTATATGCCCAGATCTTTGGCTATGCCCATCATAGCATTTGATGTAAGTCCTGGATAAGATTCAGCATAGCTCGAAAAACACTTGGTGTCATAAGGACAATTAAAAATCTCTGGTAGCACAACTAATTCTGCCCCATTTGCTGCAGCTTCTCTAATCATACATACAGATTTTTCTATATTCTTTTGTTTATCATCAGTCACAGCCATCTGACATACTGCCAACTTAAAATCCTTCATAATAAGCCCCCTTGTCCATCCCATTTTGTTACCAATAATTAATAAAAGTTAATTTATATGCTTATATTATACTTTATTTTGGCAAAAAAAGACAGGACCTTGATTAGTCCTGCCTCAAATTAATTTACAATCCACTATGACTATACAGTTATTTCTGCAGTCTCTACAGTATCTTCCTCACTAAGGATTGGGTTTACAACATTTTCCAAGAAATCTGTAACCTGTAGTGTGGCACATCCAACATATAAGTTTGGCTTAAGAACCTCTAGGATTTCTTCCTTTGTAACACCAAAGACTGGGTCGTTGGCAATTCTATCAACTAGGTCATTTTCCTTACCTTCAACCTTTACCATTCTAGCTGCTTCTAGTGAATGAACTCTTATCTTCTCATGTAGTTCCTGTCTGTTTCCACCCTTCTTTACAGCATCCATCATTATGTTTTCAGTAGCCATAAATGGTAGTTCCTTCATAAGTCTCTGTTCTATAACCTTTGGATATACAACTAGTCCATCACTTACATTGGCACAAAGGTTTAGGACTGCATCTATAGCTAGGAAACCTTCTGGTACAGATAGTCTCTTGTTGGCTGAGTCATCAAGTGTTCTCTCAAACCACTGACCTGCAACTGTCATGGCTGGGTTTAGCATATCAGCTATAACATATCTTGATAGTGATGCTATTCTCTCACTTCTCATTGGGTTTCTCTTATAAGCCATGGCTGATGAACCTATCTGGTTCTTTTCAAATGGCTCTTCAACTTCCTTTAGGTTCTGAAGTAGTCTGATGTCGTTTGAGAACTTTGTAGCTGACTGGGCAATACCTGCTAGGATGTTTACAACCTGACTGTCTATCTTTCTTGAATATGTCTGTCCAGTAACAGGGAATACATCATCATAACCCATCTTGTGGGCAACAGTCTTATCCAATAATTTCACCTTTTCAAAGTCTCCATCAAATAACTCTAGGAATGATGCCTGAGTACCAGTTGTACCCTTGGCTCCTCTTAATCTTCTTCTCTGTAAGAAGTCTTCTAGAGCTTCAAGGTCTAGTAAAAAGTCCTGGATCCATAGTGTTGCCCTCTTACCTACAGTTGTTGGCTGGGCAGGCTGGAAATGAGTAAATCCTAGTGTTGGTAGATCCTTGTACTCATCAGCAAACTTGGCAAGTATAGCTATAACATTTACTAGTCTCTTCTTGATTAGGTCTAGTGCTTCATACATAATAATCAGGTCAGTATTGTCTCCAACAAAACAAGAAGTTGCTCCAAGGTGGATTATACCTGCTGCGCTCGGACACTGAACACCATAAGCATATACATGGCTCATTACGTCATGTCTTACTTCTTTTTCTCTAGCCTTGGCTACATCATAGTTGATATCATCCTGAAACTTCTTTAGTTCATCTATCTGGTCCTGAGTGATATCTAGGCCAAGCTCTTTTTCAGTCTCAGCTAGGGCTATCCAAAGTCTTCTCCATGTTCTAAACTTCTTGTCAGGTGAAAATAAGGCCTGCATTTCCTTACTAGCATATCTTGATGTTAGCGGTGATTCATATGTATTGTTCATCTAATACCTCCATTTAATAATCTACATACAACAATATAACTTTTAAATTACTTACTTATTATAAACATGGACATACCCTAAGGCATGCCCATAAATTTTTGTTTTGTGCCTACTATGGCATTACAATATACTGTTCTCTTTGTGCACCTACAGAAACATACTTGATCTTGCAATCAACTGCTTCTTCTATATACTTGATATAGTCTATAGCTTCCTGAGGTAGGTCTTCTAACTTCTTACAGTCGGATATATCCTTGTTCCATCCCTTTTTGTATTCATATACAGGAGTAGCCTTGAATAACTTTTCTCCTATTGGGAAGTGGTCTAGTCTCTCACCTTCAAATTCATAACCAACACATACTGGTATCTGGTCTAGGTAAGACAATACGTCAAGCTTAGTTAGGGCTATTTCATCAGCTCCCTGACACATAACACCATATCTAGATGCTAGTACATCAAATCCACCAACTCTTCTTGGTCTACCTGTTGCAGCACCGTATTCGTTACCAGACTTTCTTAATTCTTCTGCTTCATCACCAAACATCTCTGCTGTGAATGGTCCTTCACCTACACAAGTAGAGTAAGCCTTCATTATACCGATTGATAAGTCTAGCTTTAAGTTTGGTACACCTGATCCAATTGGCGCATAGGCTGCTATTGAAGATGATGAAGATGTATATGGATATATACCAAAGTCAATATCCCTAAGAGCTCCTAACTGGGCTTCGAACATTATGTTCTTACCTTCCTTTGCAGCCTTGTTTAAGAATAGACCTGTATCACATACAAATTCCTTGGCTATTGTTCCATATTCTTCAAGATATGCCCACATTTCATCAAATGAAATCTTGTCCTGACCATATCCTTTTTCTATCATTAAGTTCTTGTAATCTATTATACCCTCTAGTCTCTTCTTTAGGTCTTCCTTGCTATCAAGAAGTTCACCCATTCTAAGACCCTTCTTCATATACTTGTCACCATATACAGGTGCTATCCCCCTCCTAGTTGAACCATACTTGGCATCTAGTAGTCTTTCTTCTTCTAGACAGTCCATCTGTACATGGTATGGCATTACTATTATTGCCCTATCACTTATCTTTAGGTTGGCTGGAGTTATTTCTATTCCGGCTGCCTTTAACTTATTCATCTCTTCACTAAGGTGCTTGATATCAACTACTACACCATTACCAATTACATTTACTACATCTGAGCGTAGTATACCTGATGGTAATAAGTTAAGTATAAACTTACCTCTTTCATTAACTACAGTATGACCTGCATTGTTGCCACCCTGGTACCTAACAACTACATCGTAGTCACTAGATAGTAAATCTACCATTCTTCCCTTACCTTCGTCGCCCCAGTTAATTCCTGTTATTGCTGTTAACATCTACTAATCCCTTCTTTCAAACATTCCTTTAATATATATTTTCCTTTAATTGACATCCTATACTAGGCTTTTTGTAAAAAACAAAAAAGTGCCCATGCAGATATGCCGTTTGTAACAAACTCATCCCACAAGAACACCGCCTATTACTAATAGATTATAGCATATGTTATATACAAAGTCCATAAAAACGTAACTGTAAATACATATTTTTTTTAATTTTTATCAATAAATATTCGTTTTTTATATCTTTTTTTCTAGTGTCATACTTGAAATAATCGTTTTTCATATCCACCTTATTTTTTCCACTACTCTATATTTGGGAAAAAATTTTTTAGAACCTTCTCTTAAACATCCTAGGACTAAATATGAATAGTATTGGATATATCTCGAGCCTACCTATCAGCATATCTAGGGTCAAGACAAGCTTGGAAAAATCAGACAAGGTCGAGAAATTCTGAGTAGGCCCTATTATCTCTCCAAAACCAGGTCCCACATTGTTGATACAAGTGATCACTGAAGTTAGAGTTGTTTCTAAGTCTAATTCATTTAGGGATATCATCAGGTATGACACAACTAAAATAGACATGTATATCATAATATAGGCTGTAACACTTCTAATCACTGTATCATCCATGACCTTTCCATCAACCTTAACAGATACAATACTTCTAGGATGAACTATTTTTCTTATCTCACTCTTGATATATTTACCTAGAAGCAAGACCCTGGATACCTTGAGTCCACCACCAGTAGACCCTGCACAGGCACCTACAAACATCAACATCAAGAGTATTCCCTTTGAAAAACTAGGCCAAAGATTAAAGTCAGTAGTCATCATACCAGTTGTCGTGATTATAGTAGTAACCTGAAAAGACGAGTACCTAAATGAGGTTAAAAATGACCCGTACATAGGATATATATTTATAGTTATTAGAAGGGTCGCCACTGCTATAATACCTATATAGGTCCTCAGCTCCTCACTCTTGAATACCCTAGCAAATTTACCTAGTAACAAGAGATAAAATAAGTTGAAGTTGACCCCAAAAAGAGCCATAAATACCGTAATCACCCCGTCTATATAGGCACTGTCATAAAAGGATACGGAATCTGCCTTGTTTGAAAATCCACCTGTTCCCGCTGTAGAAAATGTATGTATTAATGCATCAAATAAGGGCATACCACCTAGGACCAAGAGCACGACCTCAGCAACTGTCAGCGCTACATATATAAGGTATAATATCTTAGCAGTCTGCCTAGTCTTTGGTACTATCTTGTCCATTGTAGGACCTGGAACCTCAGCCTTCATAATATTAAGAGACTTACTACCTGCAAGGGGTATAACAGCCATTACAAATACAAGTACACCCATACCACCTACCCAGTGGGTAAAGGCCCTCCAAAAGTGTATACCATAAGGAAGGGATTCAATATCTGTAAGTATAGTAGAACCCGTAGTAGTAAAGCCCGATACGGTCTCAAAAAATGCATCTACAAATCTCGGTATAGCACCAGTAAAGTAAAAGGGAAGAGCTCCTAGCAAGGAGAACATAACCCATGCTAGACCAACTATCATCAATCCATCTTTGACAAATATATCCGATCTTTTAGGTCTTTTCCTAGAAAAAACACTTCCCAAGCAAATACATAAAACTGCGATTATTAATATTTTTCCAGCTACTGTATTCTCACCATAAATAAGGGCCACAAGGGCAGGTAGCAACATCAAGGCCCCCTCTACCCTAGCTATATTCATAATGACAAACAGCATCATCTCATAATTCATAATTTAACTCCTACTCCACTATGTCATCAACATCACTGATATCTTGATGCTTAGTGACAATAATTATATTATCCTTGGCATTTACAATGTCGTTACCACTAGGGATTATTATACTGCCTTCCCTGACTATGCAGGCTAGCAATAGGTGCTTTCTAAGTTTTAAGTCAGCAAGTCTTTCACCGACAATTTTACTAGTCTCTCCTACTGAAAACTCAAGCACATCGACCTTGCCATCAACCATCCTGTAAAAACTGTTAAGTTTACTTCCGTATGAGGCTTCCATAGCCTTAACATACCTTAAAATTATACTGCCCGTTATGTCCTTAGGAGATATTACTGTATCTAAATTTAGGGTCTCTGTCATATTTAAAAATGTAGAATGACCCACCTTAGTTATGACCTTGCGAATATTTTTTGAATTTGCATACATAGACAGTATTATATTTTCTTCATCTATTCCTGTAAGGCAAACAAAGGCATCTACATCATCAATCCCCTCTTCTTCAAGCAACTGCTGGTCTGTTCCATCACCGTGAATAACGTCAACATATGGAAGTAGGTCTGCTATATTATTGCAGGCCTTTATATCCCTCTCTATAATTTTTATCTTTATATTTAGCTTTTTAAGACTCTCACATAGGTAATAGGCTATCTTGCCACCACCTATTAGCATAACTGTCTTAACCTTCCTCTTTAGGCCACCTATCCTTCCAAGGAAGTTCTCAAGTTCTAGGTGGGATGCTGCTATACTCAACTTATCTCCAGCTTCAAGGACTAGGTCACCATTTGGTATTATAACATCATTGGCCCTCTGAACAGCACAAATAAGGACTTTAAGATTAAACTTATGACTTATCTCCTTCATTTTCATTCCTACAAGTACAGAGTCTACACCAACCTTAAACTCTAGCAACTCGACCTTACCCTTGGCAAATGTCTCTACCTTTAGGGCAGATGGGAACCTCAGTATTCTGGATATCTCATTGGCTGCCACATATTCAGGATTGATAACCATACTAAGACCAAGATCGTCCTTTATATAGTTGAGTTGATTATAGTATTCAGGATTACGAACTCTTGCTATTGTATGCTTTGCCCCCAGTTTTTTGGCAAGTAAACAAGAGAACATATTAATCTCATCTGATGAAGTACAGCCTATCACTATGTCAGCTGCATCTACACCAGCCTCTTTTTGTATATCATAATTAATTGCATTACCATTGATACATGCAATATCTAAATAATTATTAATCTTTTGTATTACTTCAGGATTTTTCTCTATGACTGTAACATCATGCGATTCTTTTGATAGCTGCTCGATAATCTTGTTGCCTACCTTGCCACCACCAATAACGACTACTCTCACCTTCTACCTCCAAACCAATAATACATCTATATTTTAGACGTTTATTATATTCCTTGTTGTAAGATTGATTATAGCACATTACAATTTTAAATACTACAAATTTGCCCTTAATATAACTTACTTACTTTTCTTTGGATCATATATTAGATTTTTTTCATAAATTTTAATTTTTATTATCAGTAAAGAGGTTCTTTTATATAGATCTTTATTGTATAATTATATTGCTAGTTTTTTTAAGTGGAGGTAACTATGAATAAGAAAAATAAGAAGATACTTGCCCTAGGACTATGCAGTATTATGTGTATAACAAACGTAGGATGCAGTAGCTTAGGTAAAAAAGAATCAAAGAAAAACGTAGAAACAAACGTAGATTTGTCAAATATTAAAGATATCAGAACTGTAAAGGTAAACCAGGATCAGGCTATGCTGAGATTTACAACACAGAACAAGGCTGGCTCTATATCAAGCCTTATACTTAAGGAAAAAGATGGAAAATACATCTATTCAATAGACGGTATAGACAAAAAAGGCCAGGGAATAATCATGACTGTAGATGCTAAGACTAGTGATGTGATATCATCAAAGCCTATAGTAGCTGCAAGTGCTGAAAAAAAGGCCAACGTCTTAAACTTTTCAATCATCAAAGACTTAAAATTGGCTATACAGGCAGCATTCAAAAATGTAGACAGGGACGTTTATAGTCAGATAGATTCTTATAAATTGATGTATGCAAACAATAAGAACATATACAAGTTTACTTTTTCTAACGGAGAAACTGAAAAAGAAAAATCTAAGAAAAAGACTGTATATATAGATGCATCTAGTCTTAAGGCTATAGGCAAAGAAGAAGAAAGCCAGATTAGATCTTTTGAAGAATCATTAAACAATCCAACTCCTAAATCAAATGACAAGGCCAGTGCCACTAATTCACAGGACGGATCAGGTAAAGTAACAAAATCTACAAACTAATATCACAATAAACAGCCCCCTATATAATCAAAAATGATTGTATAGGGGTTTTATAGCTAAAAATCTAATATTTACTTTTTATTCTGGTTTACCATTTGGATAGAAAAGAACCTTGCCTATGCCTGGAGTTCTTTCTGCTATCTTTTCAAATATTTCAGGACCCTCACTTAGGTCTAACCTATGTGTTATAAGAGGTGATGGATCAACTGCTCCTGTCGCCATAAAATGCTCTGCACTCGTCCACTCTTTGCCTGGGAATGGTGAAGATACTGAGTTCCATGAACCAAATATTGTAAGTTCATTTCTAACTATTCTCTCAAAATAGAATCTCTCAATATTTATATCTCCATATGGTATTCCTAGGAATACTACCTTCCCACCCTTTTTAGCTAGGGCAAACACCTGGGCTGAAGTTATCTTTGAACCAGCAGACTCAACAGCAACATCTACACGTCTACCGTCAGTTATTTTTTCCAATTGTTCATGTGGAGGACCATCTAAAGAATTAATAGTGTGTGTAGCCCCTAGACTCATAGCTAGGTCCAACTTAGACTGGTCTATATCTATTGCAACGATCTTTCTAGCTCCAAATATTTTGGCCCACTGGATAGCCAATAATCCAATTGTTCCACATCCCATTACAGCTATATCATCCCCTGGCTGCAACTGAGTTTTATAAAGACCATGTAGTGCAACACAAGAAGGTTCTACCATAGATGCCTTTTCAAAGCTAACCTCGTCTGAAATTTTAAGGACATTTTCAGCAGGTAATTTTGTATACTGGGCAAAGCATCCAGGATCTTTGGCACCTATTACTTTTAGAACATCACATCTTGCAAATTCACCCTTCTTGCATGACTCACACTCTCCACAGTATAGTGTAGGACAACCTGTCACCCTGTCGCCAACCTTTAGGTTAGTCACACCAGGTCCAACCTTCTCAACTACACCTGAAAACTCATGTCCCCATACCATGCCTTCAATGTATGGACCAAGTAAAGAATACCTATGTCCATCTGAACCACAAATACCAGCAACCATTACCTTTATTATTACATCGTCATCTTTTATTATTTCAGGCATTGGAGCTTCTTCATACCTAATATCTCTAGCCTTATATAATCTTAAACTCTTCATTTATTTGCCTCGTTTTCTTATATCTTTTTATTTTTCTTACTCTAATGTAGAGTTTTAATATTTTTATATTCTTAAATATTTTTATATCTTTTCTTATCTTATAATTTTGAAGAATCGACTGCTACCTTAATTTCCTTACCAGCCATCAAGTCTTCTATACCTTCATGGAATTCACCTAGTCCAACAATCTTGGTAATTAGGACTTCTGTATCTACCTTGCCCGCTGCAAGTAGTTCTAAAGAAGTGACCCAAGCACTTGGCTTTTGTGATCTTGTACCAACATATGCTATTTCCCTCTGGATTATTGTTTCCTGGTCCATTTCATTGAACTTCTTGGCAAATATACCAAGCTGAACAAAAGTAGCCTTCTTCTTTAATAGTGGAAGGGCATCGTTTACTGCCGGCATAAATCCAGAACAGTCAAAGCCCTTATCTACACCATAGCCCTCAGTCATTTCCATAATTACATCTTTTAAAGACTCAGCTTGAACATTTACTGTCCTATCTACACCTAGTTTTTGGGCAAATTCAAGTCTTTCCTTGTCCTTTTCTATACCAGTCATTATAACTGTAGCCCCTTGAGATTTAACTACCTGAGCAAGTAGTAGTCCCATTGGTCCTGGTCCTATAATAAGTACCTTGTCACTTGGTTCTATTGTAGTCTTTTCCAATGCTGCATGGACACAGCATGCTAGGGGTTCTGTCAATGAAGCTGCAAGTAATGATACACTTTCTGGTAGTACATGGACACTCTCTTCCCTAGACAATACATACTCTGCAAATGATCCATTTACCTGAGTACCTATACCCTTTCTAGATGGGCAAAGATTGTAGTCTTTTGATGCACAATATATACACTCTTCACAAGTTTCAAAAGTTGTCTCTGATGTAACCCTGTCTCCTATCTTTACATTTTTTACATCTGGGCCAACCTCAACTACGACACCTGAAAATTCATGACCCAAAGTTACAGGAGTCTTTATGTTTGCATATTCTCCCTTGAAGGAATGAATATCAGATCCACAAATACCACTGTATGCCACCTTAATCTTTACCCTATCCCCATAAACCTGAGGTTCTTCTAGGTCTAATAACTCGACATTGTCATAACCTGGCCTTGCCTTTACCACTGCTTTCATCCTTTTCTCCTTTCGAATTACCATAATCATTTAATGCTAGCTCTAGCCACACTCAAACGACTATCAAACTAGCTATATTGTAATGACCTTAGCCATATATTGTAATTGACCTTAGCCATTTTGGAAAACATTTCCATATATAAAAACCCCTCTTTGTACACCTGTACAAAGAAGGGTTTTAATAAACTTAGAATAAGCCCATCGCCTTGACCATCTCTGAGAGCTTGTATATACCCCATTTATACAAGTTACCACCAGCATCTATAGAAGATACCATTGTAGTTCCCTTTGGTAGCATATTAGCCTGAGAAAGTAGCTCTGTATGTACAGGCGCAAGATCTGTTGCCATATATAATGATAGTGCTATTACTATTGTTCCTGTGATTACCGACTGTACTATGTTACCCTTTCTAAAGCATACGATGAATGCTATATAGAATGGTATAGTAGCCAAGTCACCGAATGGAAGTACCCTGTTACCTGGTAGTATTACTGCTAGGAATAGAGTTATAGGTACAAGTATTAGAGCTGTTGAAAGAACTGCTGGATGTCCAGTTGCAAGAGCTGCATCTAGACCTATGTATAGTTCTCTATCTCCATACTTAGACTGTAGGTAGTCTCTTACTGCCTCTGAAATTGGAATTAGACCTTCCATTAGTATCTTAACCATTCTAGGCATCAAGAACATTACTGCACCCATTGATATACCTGTATTAAATACCTTAGATACATCGTAGCCTGCTAGTCCACCAAGAACGAATCCTAGGATTATACCCATCATCATTGGTTCACCGAAGATACCAAATTTCTTCTGAATTGTATCTGGGTCTGTATGTATATTACCGATTACTGGTATCTTTTCTACTATTTTACCAACTAGGAAACCAAGTGGTGCGAAAGATGCTGTTGAACCTGTTGGTAAACAAACACCCTCAAGTCCATAGAAGTCTCCCACATACTTGGCTGTTTTGTCTGCCGTAAATAGTACCAATAATTCCATTATGATTGCACATATGATTGCCCATATATAACTTCCTGTTACAACGTAACCGAATGCACCGGCTACTATAAAATGCCAGTAGTTCCACAAGTCTATGTTTAGAGTCTTAGTCAACTTGAAGTAAATTAATATTAAGTTAACACCCAAACAAACTGGTATTATTATCGGTGCTACTGGTGATGCCCAAGTAGCTGATGCTGTTGTCGGCCAACCAACATCTATTACTGTCAATGAAAGACCGAAACGTTTTACCATTCCCTGTGCTGCTGGTCCTAGAGTTGAAGTTAGTAGGTTAACTACTAGTCCAATACCAACAAATCCTATACCTATTGTAAGACCTGACTTTAAGGCCTTGGTGAACTTAATCTTGAATACCATACCTAAGAATAGGATTGTAATCGGTAGGATTACTGTCGCACCCATGTTAAGTATGTACTGTACTACTGCTAATACTTTATCCATTTTCCCCTCCTGAGTTATAAATTATGTATAATAGCTTTTTGCTAATATAAACAGATAAATTAGATCGATTTTATTATACTAAGTGGTCTAGTATCTTCTGGTCTAGAGCCTTAGTGTTGATACCAGTGATGTATGATGTAGCTATTATTGCTGGTATCTTGTATGTAGTTGGCAATATTGTTGTAGAAACTATAAGGTCAGCTTCATCCTGTTTAGAAGCAACCTCAGCTATCTTACACTGGATTATTTCTGCATCTATGTTGTTGTCTTTTACTAACTGCTCAACCTTACCACATACTACTGTTGATGTTGCTATTCCTGCTCCACATGCTACTAAAATTTTCTTTTTCATTTTTCTACCTCCAAATAATTAAATGTTAAATATAATGTTTTCTAATTCTTCTTTACTAGACGAATTAATAATCTTTGCCATTGTTTCCTTGTTCTGGAATATGCCCATCAATTCTGTTAAAACTTCTAACTGACTGTGTGGCTGGTTTAAACCAAGCATAAATGCTGCTCTTACATCTAGTATAGCGCTTGCATCTTCCATAGAACTAAATTTTACTGGTTCCTTAAACACTGCTACAGCTATGAATTCTTCTTTTACATACTCTGCATCAGTGTGAGGTATAGCTACTGCAAAATCTTCTAGCTGGATACCTGTAGGGAAATTATCCTCTCTCTTCTTGACATTCACTTCAAACTCATCTGTCACCTTGCCTAGTGAACAGGCCTTCTGTGATAGTATTGTAAAAAATTCTCCCTTATCTGCTACAGATAAATCATAGAAAACTAATTCTTTTTTAAAATATTCCTTTAATTGCAAGTTTTTGTCCTCCTAACATAATCCATATAGCTGGCCTTTTGAGTAGCCAGTATATTTTCTAATGCCTTATATATAGCAACTACCGTGCCAACTTTGCACAAAAAAGTAAAATAACGTTTTTTTGTTTTCAATCAAGCTATAGCAAAGGTTTCGACTTTAATTTTTTTCAGAAAAATATTTTCCTAAACATAAAAAACAAATATAACAGAAAAAANANAATATATTATTA
>NZ_ADJN01000017.1:0-20993 GCF_000178095.1 Peptostreptococcus anaerobius 653-L
ATTATCTAGAGTCTTTTTGAGTTTATTAAACTTACTTAAATAAGGCATTAATACACTAGGTATTGAAAAACTAAAAATTAATAGTTTCTAGAAATAATGGTTTTTATAGATGCAGTTTATATTTGAAGTTTTTGCTTATAAGATTATTTTTTTTCGCATACTTAAATACTTCATTATAAACTTTTTTTGTTTGCGGATTTATATGGTCATTTTTTATAATAGCCATGTATATTGTTCTACTGTAAACAGGATAAGATATATTAATCTTATGTGCATCTATGTAATCTAAGTATGGTAAATCAGGAACAATGGCTATACCCAGTCCACTAGCAGCAAGACCTGCCGCAAGTTCGTAAGTATCTACCGTATATGACACGTCGTATATCCTATTATTTGTTATTTCAAAAAGACTTTGCACGTAGTCATCCAGGCTAGTATTATCAGTGTATTTTATAAAAGGATAATTAAGAGCTTGGCTTATACGAATGGATTCATACCTAGAGAGTTCGTGGTTCTTACTTACAAGTAGTACAAATTTCTGTTTTAAAACAGGTACTAATACAATATTATTCAAGGTTTCTCTTGGATTACTCGGACACGCACTTGAATAGTCCAAAATTTTTTTATCAAAATTTATATTGTCTTTTGTAGTGAATATTATGTCTAGCTTGAAATTTTTTAGATCTTGAAACAGGTCTTTTGAATACTTGGATATTTTTTTTACATTGACTTTTATTCTTTCATTTTCGTGATTTAAGTCTATGCTTGAAAAAAATTTAGGGCCAAGCAAGCTAGATACTTCAGGTAATATTCCTATATTTACATAAGAATAGTTTTCGTTCATTTCTCTTACATATTCTATTCCTTCATCTAGTAATTCGAGTAACCTGTTGACAAACTCTAAAAATATGGTTCCATTTCTGTTCAAAACAACATTTCTATTGTTTCTGTCAAATAGACTAAACCCAATTTCTTTTTCTAAATTTAGTATTGATGTGCTGAGATATGACTGTGATATGCAAAGATATTTTGCAGTTTTAGCGTAATGCCTTATTTCTGCCAAAGCTTTGAAGTGTTTTAATTGCTGGAATTTCATACTAAGTCCCCCGTACATGAAGTTATTTAATTACTATATTATATCAAATAAATATCGTATAATCTAGATGCTTTAATAAGAAAACTAACTTGAAAAAATAAGGAATTTTATAATAATAATATATTATTATAAATGAAATAAAAACAAAAACATATTATTATATTAAATATAAAAGAATATAGTTATAAAATTTAGGTAGAAAAAATATTCGATATACTAAAAAAAATTGTAAAATGATTCTCTTTTTTTGTTTAGTAACGTATAAAGTTATGTTAAAATAAAAATGTGAGAAAAATTTAACCTATGTAAAAATTGATCATATTCTATACTAGATTAAATATTAAGTAAAGGTTTGCACAGTTTTATATTTGATGCATAAGTATGCTATGAATGTTTGCGAAGTTTTATATCGTATACATTAAGAGTCTATAAAGGGCTATAATAAAATACACTGAAATGATTTGGAGGATTTGGAATAGATGGATAAGTTGAAAACTATTGATGAAGCTATAGATTTGATAAAGGATGGTGACACTGTTGCTGTTTCAGGTTTTATGATGGCTACAGCAGCTAGGGAGATTCTGGTAGCCTTGGGAAAAAGGTATAAGACTACATCTACACCTAAAGGTCTAACCTTATATCAGGGGGCTGGTAATGGTAATAATAATGACCAAGGTGTATGTGAGATGTCATATCCGGGTCTTATCAAGAGGTATGTAACTGCCCACTTTGCCAATAATAGACCGATGATAGAGATGGCACTAAAAAATGAAGTTGAGGCCTATAATTTTCCACAAGGTGTGATAGCCCACATATATAGGCAGGCTGCAGCTAGGAGGAGCTTTGAGATATCTAAGATAGGTCTTAATACCTATTGTGATCCTAGGCAAAGGGGAGGTAAGATAAACCAAGCAGCTAAGGAAGATCTAGTTGAACTTATCAAAATAGATGATGAAGAATACCTAAAATACAAGGTTCCTAAGTTTGATATAGCAATTATAAGGGGTACAACTGCAGATGAATTGGGCAATATCAGTATGGAGGAAGAGTCTTCAGTAATAGACTCACTAGAGGTTGCCATGGCTGTAAAGGCTTCTGGAGGCAAGGTAATTGTCCAGGTTAAGAACCTAGTTTCGTCAAAGTCAATGGATAGAAAACTTGTCGTTATACCGGGAATTTTCGTTGATGCAATTGTTATTTCTCAGAATCCAGAAGAGTTCCACAGACAGACTCCGGGAACTTTCTACGACCCTATGATAGCTGGTAGGTACAAGATAGATGGGGCAGGATTTTCTTCTATAGATATGGATGCGAGAAAGATTATCGCAAGACGTGGCCTATTTGAACTTAAGGCTGGGTCAGTTGTAAATCTAGGAATTGGTATCCCTGAGGGGGTTGCATCTGTAGCAGCAGAAGAGGGAATAGACGATATAGTATTGACTGTAGAGAGTGGACTAATAGGTGGCATACCTATGGGTAGGTCTAACTTTGGTTCTGCTATAAATGCATGGGCAGGTCTATCTATGGTATCCCAGTTTGATTTTTACAATAGCGGTGGTTTAGATATTACTTATTTAGGATTTGCAGAGATAGACTCTAGGGGTAATATAAACGTTAGCAGATTTGGTGATAGAATAGGTGGCTGTGGTGGATTTATAGATATAACCCAGTCTACTAAGAAGATAGTATTCTGTGGGACAATGACTGCAGGTGGTCTAGAAATATCTACCAAGGATGGCAAGCTAAATATAGATAAAGAAGGAAGAAATATAAAATTTAAGAATGAAATAGAGGAAGTTACTTTCAGTGCTGAGGAAAGCTTGAAGCTGGGTCAAGATGTAATTTTTGTGACTGAAAGATGTGTATTTTCCCTTGAAGAAGATGGTCTATGCCTGATAGAGCTTGCAGAGGGTATAGACATAGAAGAAGATATACTTAAAAATATGGAATTTAGACCTAGGATATCAGAAAACCTAAAGAAGATGGATCCTAGAATATATGAAGAAGGCCTGATGAATATCTAACAATTGGATATATAGCAATAAAATAAGCTGGCCTTTGGTGGAGTATATATTAATGATTGTATAAAATGTATGGGAAAAAATAATAGAAATTAGAGAGGAATAGCATTAGATGATTTATAATTTGGCCAATGGACTTGGCATAATAGTAGGTAGTATACTTGGAATTTTCCTAAATAGGGGTATACCAGAGAGGATCAACAAGGCTCTTTTGAAAGCTATGGGTCTCTGTGTACTTTTTATAGGTATAAGCCTTTTGATAAAAGGGGAGAACACCTTATTGATAGTAATATCAGTTGCCCTAGGAACACTATTGGGAGAGGCGGCAGATATAGACAAGTGTGTAAATAAACTAGGTGTTCGTATGCAAGTAAAGTTTAAATCAGGCTCAAGTTCAAATTCATTTGCTGAGAGCTTTGTAACATCCAGTATCCTATTTTGTGCAGGTGCCATGGGTATAGTTGGTTCACTAACGGCTGGACTTACTGGAAATGGTGATACACTCCTTGCAAAGGCTATAATAGATGGTATCATATCGGTGGTATTTGCAGCTACCCTAGGGATAGGTGTTATGTTCTCATCTGTTGCAGTTGTTATATACCAGTCTGTATTTATCCTTATGGCTAGCTTGGTAAGTTCAAAGTTAGGAGATCCCGTTATAGCATCTGTCAGCGGTGTGGGAGGAATAGCTATGTTGGGGATAGGGCTAAATATGTCCATAGGAACAGATATAAAGGTTGCCAATATAGCACCAGCAATATTTATACCTATCATACTTGGTCTATTCGGCATATTTTAAGAATGTCAACGTCGTATTTTAAGAGTGTCATAGGATAGTAAAGTTTAATAATATAGCTTAAAGACAAGAGTAAAATTTAAAAGTATAGTCTAAATTAATTTCAAGAAAAATACCGACCCTGGTTTTAGATGATGATTTTTGTTAATATCATTTATCCTAAAGCATGAGGTCGGTTTTTATATAATTATGTAAGAGGTAAGTTGCTATCTAGAGTTTTAAGAGAGTGTGTATTGAACTCCCTTTCTGCAAGGGTCTAGTATTATTGCCTGACCACCTATACCAAGCTTTTGAGCCTCTAGGTTTAGAGATTCTTGGACTGCTTTTGCCACTTCTTTTTTGCAATAAGATATAACAGTAGATCCAGCCCCACTAAGACAATAAGAGAATGCACCTGCGCTTATGGCTGTCTTTTTTAATTCGTCAAAACCCTTGACCAAGTGTTTTCTATATGGCTCGTGTAGGCAATCGTCCATACTAGAAGAAATAAGGTCTAGGTTTCCACTCATAAATCCCATAAGCATCAGGCTCAGTCTAGATGATGTCCTAACAGTATCTGATATAGATACGGATTGAGGAACAACCTTTCTTGAATCACTAGTTGATACTTCATAGTCTGGTACAAATAATACTAGAGAGAGGTCTCTAAAGGGTTCAATCTTATGGTAGATAACATCTCCTGAATCATCTACTGTAGATAGGACTAGGTTACCTAGTATGCTAGGTGCTACATTATCGGGGTGACCCTCTATTTTTGTAGCTAATTTTAGGATTTCCTTTTGGTCTAGAGGAAAGTCCATCAAATAGTTTGCACACATTAGTCCACCTACTATAGCTGATGCGCTTGACCCCATACCCCTTGCAAGAGGAATATTGTTGTGTATATGCAGTTTGTAGCCATCCGGATATTTGCCAATGTACTCAAACAAGCATTCCATACTCTCTGTGACAAGATTATTATCAGTGGTTATTTTCTTGCACTCCAAACCATCGACAAGTACAATCCTGTCATTATGTTTTTCGCATTCAAAAATGGAGTATTGAGATAGTGCCATGCCCAGGCAGTCATAGCCTGGTCCTAGGTTGGCAGTTGTTGCTGGTACAGTGACTTTAATCATGTGATACACCTTATCCTTTCAATAAATTTAGTACGCTGCTTATATCAGCTGGAATTGATTTTGGCTTTTGGACTTGAATCAAGCATGTGTCAGGATCTTTTAGGCCATTTCCTGTAAGAATACACACTACCCTGGATCCCTTTTTGATTTCTCCTTTTTCTACAGACTGGATTATACCTGCTAGTGAGGCGGCTGATCCCGGCTCTGCAAATATTCCCTCTTGGTTTGATAGGAGCTTGTAGGCCTCTAGAATTTTCTCATCGCTAACAGACTGTATACTTCCTCCTGATTCATCTCTTGCGGACACTGCCTTGTCCCAAGATGCAGGATTACCAATTCTTATGGCTGTTGCTATTGTTTCTGGATTTTCAAAGGGATGTCCCTCAACTATTGGAGATGCTCCCTTTGCCTGGTAGCCTTTTAGGATAGGCAAGGTCCTTGAGATATTATTGTCTTTATATTCCTTGAAGCCCTTCCAGTAGGCTGTTATATTACCAGCATTTCCAACAGGTATTCCTAGGTAGTCTGGTGCATAACCCAGTGCGTCAACTATTTCAAAGGCTCCAGTCTTTTGCCCCTCTATCCTAAAGGGATTTAGGGAATTTACTAGTGTTATAGGCTCTTTTGATGTGATATCCTTGACCAGGTCTAGGGCTTGGTCAAAGTTGCCCTTGATTGCTACAACTTCAGCCCCATATTGTAGGGCCTGGGCTAGTTTACCCATAGCAATGTATCCATCTGGAATCAGGACTATTGTCTTTAGACCATACCTTGAACCATAGGCTGCAGCAGAGGCTGATGTATTACCAGTGCTTGCACACATTATATTTTTTGAACCGACTTCAAGAGCTTTAGCAATTGCCATGACCATACCCCTGTCCTTAAATGAGCCAGTTGGATTTAGGCCCTCGTATTTAAAGTACAAGTCTATACCCAGGTCTTTTGACAGATTAAGGCTCCTGATAAGAGGAGTGTTACCCTCATACAGAGATACCATAGGAGTTTTTTCGTTGATTGGCAAATAGTCTTTATATTGATTTAATAGTCCCTTCCAGTACATTTTATAACCCTCTTTCTATTCTTATGATCTTGGCCTTGCCATTTATTGATGACAGGTCTTCTATTTCTTTTACTGCCTTGTTGAAGCTTTCTTCAAGGCTTGTTCCCGTAGTGATAATATAATCTAGTGATGAGTTTCCATTTTGTTTTTTCTCGAATTTATCAAGAGTTTTTATTGTGATTTTGTATTTATCGAAAATATTTAATACGTCGGATATATTGATTAAATTTTTTTGAACGTTTAATCTTAAATAGTATGAAAAAGACTGCTCATCTATACTCAATACTCTTGATTCATTCAAAATTTTATAGCCATATTCAGGTTTTTGATTGAATGATATATTTTTTGCTATTGAAGCAATATCATTTACAACAGCTGAACCCGTTGGTAAATCACCGGCTCCCTTGCCATAGAACATAGTTTCACCCAGTTTGTCGCATATTACATAAACTGCGTTGAATGAATACATGACACCTGCTAGTGGGTGAGACGATGGTATTAGGCAAGGATGTACTCTTGCTACTATACCAGATTCAGTATTTTCAGCTATTGCTAGTAATTTAATTGTGTATCCTAAATTTTTTGCGTATTTAATATCTTCGAGAGTAATATTGTTGATTCCTGAAACGTAAACTTGATCAAATGTAACGAGATTGTTAAAAGCGATGCTTGCCAAAATGGCACATTTTCTTGCTGCGTCGTATCCTTCTAGGTCAGCGCTTGGGTCGGCTTCTAAATAGCCTAAGCGTTTTGCATCGTCGATTATTTTATCTAGAGAAAGTTCTTCAACCTGCATCCTAGTAAGGATATAGTTGGTTGAACCATTTATGATGCCACCAATCTTTTGAATTTGGTTTCCTATGAGCGAGAATTGTAGGGCTCTGAGAATTGGGATACCTCCTGCGACTGCTGCTTCGAAAAAAAAGTGACAATTGTGTTTTCTTGCCATGTCTGTTAGTTCTTTACCGTAGAGGGCTATCAAGTCCTTGTTGGCCGAGACTACATGCTTTCCTTTTTTGAAGGCTTGTTCAATCACCGATTTGGAGTATTCAATTCCACCCATAACCTCAACTACTATGTCAATCTCTGGATCGTCAAGTATGTCGTTTGGATCACTGGTTAGCTTGCTACCATGCAAGTTTACTTTTCTTTGCTTGCTGGTATCTTTTACACATACCGTCTTTACTCTGACAGGGGTCGTAGTGGATGTTTGTATTATTTCCTTGTTGTTGGTTAGTATATCAACCGTTCCGGACCCGACTGTTCCTAGTCCAAAGATTCCTACTTGTAGTTCTTTCATGTTATGCCTCCTTTTCTCTTGTGTTTGAGTGATATTTTATCATGAAAAGATGAACACTACAAGAGAAATTTATTAAATTATTGGAATTTTTTCAAAAAATAATCAAATTTTGTGATTTTTTATGTATTTTATTTCTTAGAGTGATTGATTTTTTTGAGGCTGTGTGATAAATTTATTTATGGTGGTATTCGAAGGAAACTACACATTTTGAATAATTATTATATCTATTTATAGTATTACACTCTTATGGAGGTGATAACTTATGGAAAAGATAGGTATTATTGGTGCAGGCAAGGTAGGAGTGTCTCTTGGAAGGTGTTGGTCTGGCCTAGAAGGTCTTGACCTTATTGGCTACTATTCACGTACAAAAGAGAGTTCTGAATATGCGGCACAATTAACAAATTCTATTAGTTTTGACGGGTTAAAAGACCTAGTCTACAAGTGTAATGTAATAATTATAGCAAGTCCAGATGATTCAATAGGGGATATCTGGCGTCAAATTTCGATTTTTAATGTTCAAAATAAGATAATTGCCCACTGTAGTGGGTCCTTATCATCAGAAATTTTCTTCGACTCATCCAAATTAGGGGCAAGTGTATGCTCCCTACATCCAGTTCTAGCAGTTTCAAGCAAGGAAGATTCCTACAAAGATTTAAAAAAAGCATTTTTTACCTTAGAGGGGGACCAGGTAGCTGTGGATTTTTTTGCCAAAATACTCGATATTCAAAAGAATCCATACAAGATAATTAGGAGTTGCGACAAGACTAAGTACCATATTTCAACAGTATTTATGTCAAATCTGATAGTTGCCATATCCAATATTGCAAGTGATTTACTTAGGTCATATGATTTTACAGAAGAAGAGGCTCTGTTGGCTCTTTCAAGTCTAGCCAAAAATAACATGGAAAATGTATTCGAAAAGGGATTAGTATCTTCTCTTACAGGGCCAGTTGAAAGAAACGATACAAATACTGTAACAAGACACTTAAGATCACTTGAAAGCCAAGGTCAAGAAGGCAATTTAGGTCAAATATATAGGTTACTGAGTCTTGAACTTGTGAAGATTGCTCAAATAAAGAACTCAAATAGAAATTATGAAGGTATGAGAAAAATATTATCGAAGGAGGAAGACCTGTAGAAGGGTCTGAAAAACCAAATGAAAAACACTGTATTAACATTTAAGGAAGCCAAGAAGAATAAGGACAAGCTGACCATGCTAACAGCCTATGATTATACGACAGCAAAATTGTTCGATGAATCAGGAATAAATTCTATTTTGGTGGGAGATTCATTGGGCATGGTGATGCTTGGCTATGAGGATACACTAAGTGTGACTATGGAGGATATGATCCACCATACAAGAGCAGTATCAAGGGGTGTAAAGAATGCCATGGTAGTTTCAGATATGCCATTTTTGTCATATAATACAGGAATTAGGGATGCAGTAATAAATGCCGGAAGATTGATGGCTCAAGGACGTGCAGACTGTGTAAAGTTAGAGGGTGGTAAGGAGGTATGTGATGTCATAAGGGCTATAACTGATGCAAAAATACCTGTATGTGCCCATATAGGACTTACTCCACAAGCTATAAATGCCCTAGGTGGATTTAAGGTACAGGGGAAAGACCTAGATTCTGCAAGAGCCATTATTGAAGATGCCCTAGCAGTTCAAGAGGCAGGGGCCTTTGCTGTAGTTCTTGAATGTGTACCAGCACCACTTGCCAGCAAGATATCAGAGATGCTGGATATTCCTACAATAGGTATAGGAGCTGGACCTGATTGTGATGGCCAGGTACTGGTTTACCAGGATATGCTAGGTCTATATAAGGACTTCACACCGAAGTTTGTAAAAAGATTCGCAGATGTAGGTCAGCAGATGGACCAAGGTGTAAGGGACTATATTCAAGCTGTGAAGGATGGTTCTTTCCCAGAACCTGCCCATTCATTTAAGATGGATGAGGAAATTGTTAAAGAATTATAAATCTTATAGTTAGGTCGATTTATTGACTAGTTAAAAAGCTTTAAAGACTACATATAAAATTGAGAATTTAATTTATTAATAAGGATGTGTTTGAATCATGAAGATAATAAAAAATATTGAAGAAATAAGAAATACAACAAAAGAATTGAGGGCGAGTGGCAAGTCTATAGGGATGGTACCGACAATGGGATGCTTGCACGAGGGCCATAAGAGCCTTATAGACAAAGCAGTAGCCAACAACGATATTGTAGTAGTTAGCATATTTGTAAATCCTACCCAGTTTGGACCAGATGAAGACTATGACAAGTATCCTAGAGACCTTAAAGCAGATGCAAGCCTATGTGAATCTGCCGGTGTTGACTATGTATTTGCTCCAGAGGCAGAGCAAATGTATCCAGATGGATACTCTACATTTGTAGTACCTAGTGAAAAGATGACTGATATAATGTGTGGCAAGTCAAGGCCGGGTCATTTTAGGGGAGTATGTACAGTTCTAACCAAGCTATTCACAATAGTGGGTCCAACTAGGGCTTATTTTGGAGAGAAAGACATACAGCAGCTTGCTATAGTCAAGAGGATGGTCAAGGATTTTAATTTACCTCTTGAAATAATTGGCTGCCCAATAGTAAGAGAAGAAGATGGCCTAGCCAAGTCTTCAAGAAATATGTATTTGAGTCCTAAAGAGAGAGAGGCGGCGACTATACTTAGAAAATCCCTCTTATCTGCCAAGGACATGGTAAAATGTGGTGAAAAAAGTCCAGAAAAGATATACAATAAGGTGATAGAGGTCATAAAATCTGAAGAATTAGCTAGGGTAGACTACGTTGAACTAGTGGACTTTGATACTTTTGATAGGATAGACACCCTTGCAGAGACTAACCTGATAGCTATAGCTGTATATATTGGAAATACAAGACTTATAGACAATATAGTAATAAATAGATAAGCAGATGTTCTTGCAGCTGGTGCAGTTACTGGTATACATGATGCTCCGATTCTTCTAATTGATGGTAAAAGCCCTAATAAGGAGTTAAGAGACTATGTACTAGAAAAAGGAATAGAAAAGGTTATTATAGTCGGTGGGGAAAATTCTGTATCAAATAATATATTTAACTAATAAACAAAAAATATAGCTTTCTAAATATTTAAACCGATCTTCATGTAGTTATTGATTGACAACTATTGGAGGTCGGCTTTGTCTTATGCTCTTATATTAATCAAGATATAGACTCAAATAATTGAACTATGGTTAAATATAAAGTATAATAAAGGGTATTATTAAGTTTAGGAAGGATTAAGATACAATGTATATAATAATGGGGCTGGGAAATCCCGGAAAAAAGTATGAAAATACTAGACATAATGCAGGTTTCGATGTGGTTGATGAGCTTGCAAAAAGGTTAAATGTCAGTATTGATAAGATAAAGCACAAGGCCTTGATAGGAGAGGCTAGGATAGGTACTGAAAAAGTTATCCTAGTTAAGCCACAGACCTATATGAACCTAAGTGGAGAGACAGCTATAAGCATAAGTCAGTTCTATAAAATGGATTTAGACAAGCTAATAGTTGTGTATGACGATATTGATTTAGATATAGGTAAATTAAGGATTAGAAAAAAAGGAAGTGCGGGTTCACACAATGGCATGAAGTCTATAATCAAATGCCTTGGGTCCCAAGATTTTCCAAGGGTCCGTGTAGGTGTGTCTAAGCCAGAACCTGGAAGGGATTTAGCAGATTTTGTCCTATCTAGAGTTCCAAAGGACAGACAAAATGATATGGACCTAGCCATTGAAAAGGCAGCTTCAACTGTGGAAGAAATCATCAGGAGCGGTTTGGATGTGGCAATGAATAAATACAATGGATAAGGTTTGGTGAATATGTAATGGAAGATGTACTAGTATATCCTCTAAAAAATAGTAAAGATTATAATGATATATTGGATAGTATAGGTCAAGATGGCAACATCCAGATTACGGGTTTAACTTGGGCGGGTAAGCAGAACTTGGCTTATTCGTTGTTCAAAGACCTATCCAGGCAGGTTCTATATGTCGCATCAACAGAGTATGAGGCCAAGAAAGCCTACGAAGAATTATCAGTATATTTAAAGG
This sequence comes from Peptostreptococcus anaerobius 653-L, assembly GCF_000178095.1. Classification (NCBI taxonomy): domain Bacteria; kingdom Bacillati; phylum Bacillota; class Clostridia; order Peptostreptococcales; family Peptostreptococcaceae; genus Peptostreptococcus; species Peptostreptococcus anaerobius. The sequence continues at coordinate 11,481 of NZ_ADJN01000017.1, forward strand.
ATAAAGTATCTTACTTAGGCAGCAATGAAATCCTATTTTACAACCTAGATGCTAGGGATAGGAAGGTTGATGCTAGAAGATTAAAGGTATTTATTAAACTTATAAATAAGGATAAGTCTGTATTTGTTACTTCTGTAGACGCCTTGACTAGAAAGTATATGCCTAAAAAGCTAATAACTGATAATACTTTTAAGTTGAAGGTGGGAAGGACTCAAGGTATACAAGAATTGACTCAAAAACTTGTTGACTTGGGTTACCAGAGGGTTGTCAAGGTAGAAGGTTTTGGACAGTTCAGTGTTAGGGGTGGAATAGTCGATATATTCACCCTTATGTATGATTTTCCTCTTAGAATAGAGTTTTTTGATGATGAGATAGATTCAATCAGGGAATTTGATGTATACTCTCAAAAATCTATAGACAAGAAGAAGTCTGTCACTATAACACCTTCAAGGGATTTTATATATCCTAAAGATGTGACTGGTGCTATAGAAAAGATCAAGTCTGAGATAAGAGATGATACAGATCTTGATGTGCACAAAAATTTAGAGCGAATTGAAAATAGAGAGTATTTTGATGGTCTTGAAAACTATATAGACTATCTATATGATGACCAGGACAAGAGTTTATTTGAGTATCTTGCCAAAGATGCCCTTATATATGTTGACGATTTCAACAGGTATAAGGAGAGGTTTAAAAATGTATCCAATGAATATAGGGACTTATACCTTTTAAACCTGGAAAGAGGTGTAGCTATTAAGTCTCAGGGTAGTATGTTGTATTCTATGGAAGATGTCTATTACTGGATGCAGGATAGAAAGCTTATAGTTAATACTCACTTGGCAAAAGCTATAAGTGATATGAACATGGTACACAATATATCTATAGAGTGTAGGGATATACCTTCCTACAATGGAAAGATTGACCTGCTAGTTGAAGATATAAAGAGGTTGAGACATTCAGGCTACAAGATTATAATTGCTGCTGCCACTAAGGATAGGGCAAAAAAAATAAATGCAATGTTAAATGACAATGGTGTTGAGTCTTTTTACTCGGACTCTAGAAATACTGAGATTAAGACCTCTCAGATAATGGTTATGGGAGTCAACATTAGTCATGGATTCTTGTATCCATCCATAAAGTATCAACTTATAACTGATAGGGAGATGCTCGGCAATAGCAAGGCTGGTAATAAAAAAACTAAAAAGAAGAAAATAAAGGCCAATTCTACAAAGATAGATTCCTTTATGGAACTTAAATTAGGAGACTATGTTGTTCATGAAAATAGCGGTGTTGGTAAGTATACTGGTATAGAACAGGTAAGTGTAAATGGTATAAAAAGAGACTATATTAAAATAATATACAAGGGTGGAGATAACCTTTATGTGCCTATTGACCAGATGGACAAGGTTCAAAAGTATATAGGTGGAGATGTAGAAAAAGTAAAGCTAAACAAGCTAGGTGGCCAGGAATGGTCTAAGGCCAAGCGTAAGGTCAAAAAAGAAATAGAAGATATGACCCAAGACCTGCTTGAATTGTATTCAAAAAGAGAGAGCAGGAAGGGTTACAAGTATTCAAAGGATACTATATGGCAGACAGAGTTTGAGGAAAAATTCCCTTATCAAGAGACGGATGACCAGTTGAAGGCCATCAAGGAAACAAAGAAGGATATGGAATCTCAAAAGGCCATGGACAGGCTTATCTGTGGCGATGTTGGCTATGGTAAGACGGAGGTTGCTATAAGGGCTATCTTCAAGGCTGTCATGGACAACAAGCAAGTAGCCGTACTAGTACCTACAACAATACTTGCCCAACAGCATTTCAATACATTTACTGAAAGATTTGAAGATTACCCTATAAGGGTTGAAGTATTGTCTAGATTTAAGACACCAAAACAACAAAGAGAGATTATAGCCGATGCTAAAAAGGGCTTGGTCGATGTCCTCATAGGTACACATAGGATTGTATCAAAAGATATAGCTATGCCTAGGTTGGGCCTTATAGTTGTAGATGAAGAACAGAGATTTGGTGTAAAACACAAGGAAGCCCTAAAGAAACTTAGGGTTGATGTCGATGTCTTAACATTGTCGGCCACTCCTATACCTAGGACCCTGCATATGTCGCTAAGTGGCATCAGGGATATGTCTATAATAGAGGAGCCACCTCAGGAGAGATATCCAGTTATGACATATGTTACAGAGGCGAAAGAGTCTATAATTCAGGATGAAATCTATAGGGAGTTGGCTAGAGGTGGTCAGGTATTTTTTGTATACAACAGGGTTGAGGGCATAGAGACCATAGCATCTAAGATTAAGAAACTGGTGCCTGAAGCCAATATAGGTGTCGCCCACGGCAGGATGACATCCAGTCAGCTTGAAAATACAGTTCTGTCATTCCTTTCAAAGGAGTTTGATGTACTTGTCTGTACAACTATTATAGAGACTGGTATGGATATAGCCAATGCAAATACTATGATAATATACGATGCCGACAAGATGGGCTTGTCCCAGTTATACCAGTTGAGAGGTAGGGTCGGTAGGTCCAACAAGCAGGGTTATGCTTACTTGATGTATGAGAGAAACAAGGTTATCAGTGAAGTATCAGAGAAGAGATTAAAGGCTATCAAGGAATTTACAGAGTTTGGCTCTGGCTTTAAGGTTGCCATGAGAGATCTTGAGATAAGGGGAGCCGGAGATGTTATGGGTTCACAACAGCATGGACATATGGAAGTTATAGGATACGAGTTATATGTAAAAATGCTAAACGAAGCTATAAGAAAAATCAAGGGAGACCCTGTTGAAGAGGTTCTAGATGTAGAGATAGACCTTACAGTAAACGCCTATATACCATCTAGCTATATAGAAGATGAGGTGACAAAACTAGAGATGTACAAAAAAATTGCTGCAATAGATAGCAAGGAAGATATGTACGACATACAAGAAGAGTTGGAGGATAGGTTCTCAGATATACCTAAGGAGACGCAGACTCTACTAAATATTGCTTATATTAAATCTTTATGTAAGACATTAAAGATTAATAAGATAAAACAAACAGGTGATATGATCGACCTGGAGTCTTTCACAAAGTACCAGACCAAGGAAAAGACTGGATTTGATATAGTCATGGAACTTGAACATATGTTAGAAGGATTTTGTGGAAAACTAGAAAATCAAAAATAAAACTAGGAGGAAAGAAATTGAAAAAATTAGCATCAATACTATTAGCAGCTGTTATAGCTGTATCAACAGCAGCTTGCTCAAATAATGAAGTTGCAACAGTAAATGGAAAGTCTATTTCATCTAAGGAAATAGAAAACCAGTTGAAATTCCAGAAGTGGATGATGGAATCACAGTATGGAGAGGAAGTTTGGACTCAGATGGAGGCCCAGGACAAGAATTACCAGGAGACAATGAAAAAGCAGGTTGCGACAAGTGTTTCAAGAATAAGAGCATTTACTGACTATGCAGAAAAGAATGGTGTAAAGCCAGATCAGAAGCAGTTAAAGGAATTCCAGGCGCAGAATAAAAAGATGCTAGAAGATGAAAAAATGAAGAAGTCTTTTGAAAAAACTGGTCTTGATGAAAAATTTCTAGACGATTTTGCCAAGGAAAAGGCAACTATGGTGAGCTTATCAGAATACTTAAAGAAAAAGTCTAAGCCAACAGAAAAAGAGTTAAAAGACTACTATGAAAAGAATTCTGTAAAGGCAAAGGCTGCACACATACTTCTTACTACAACTGACACAAACGGAAAGCCACTAAGCCCTGAAAAGAAGGCTGAAGTAAAGAAGAAGGCGGACAAGATATACGAAGAAGCTAAGAGTGGAGTAGATTTTAAGGAATTAGCAAAGAAGAACTCTCAGGACCCAGGTTCTGCTCAGAACGGTGGAGAGCTTGGAGAATTTGGTAAGGGACAGATGGTTCCTGAGTTTGAAAAGGCTGTATTCAGTATGAAGGAAGGCGAAATATCTAAGCCTATTGAAACTCAGTACGGATACCATATAATAAAGCTTGAAAAAATAACTAAGTCAGAATTTGATAAGGTAAAGGCTGAAATGGAAGCTGCTCTTAGTCAGGAAAAAGCGCAGAAGCTAGCTCAGTCAATAATAGACGCTGCTAAGATACAGACTAACGAAGAAAACCTAAAGAAGGTTTCATTTGGTAAGGTAGAGAAGAAATCAAAGAAGGAAGCTGAACCAAAGAAACCAGCAGATGACAAGAAAGAGAATAAGGAAGAAAAGAAATAAATCGAATAAATAAGAATATGTCTGGTCAAGAGCTTAAAGTGGCAAGACAATAAAAAGGACGACAGGTTAATTGTATATTAGGAGAGTAATAAATATATTTTCTTAATAGGGCAATTATAACTGTCGTCTTTTGTATACACATAATAAAATATATGTTATCATATGTGTAAATCCAAGTGTGAGGAGGTGTTAATTACGCAATCAAATAGAAAGGTAAGAAGTAAACAAATAGATATGTTGAATGGTCCTTTGTTGGGGAAGATACTATTATTTGCTTTGCCCGTAGCTGCGAGTGGAATACTACAACAGCTATTTAACTCTACTGATATGGCTGTTGTAGGAAGGTTTGCTGGAAGTCAGTCACTGGCAGCGGTCGGTGGGAATGGATCGGTTATAAACCTACTTATAACTCTTTTTATAGGTCTATCTATAGGGGCAAATGTAGTAATAGCAAACTACATAGGACAAAATATGAAGGAAAAAGTACACGAAGCTGTACATACAACCATGAGTATAGCTATAGTGAGTGGGTTTGTATTATTGGTATTGGGGCAATTTATAGCAAGACCTACACTATTACTGATGGGAACTCCCGGTGATGTTATTGATCTTGCCACCCTATATTTAAAGATATATTTTTTAGGGATGCCTTTTTTAATGGTATATAATTTTGGATCTGCAGTTTTGAGGTCTGTGGGTGACACTAGAAGACCCTTGTATGCTCTTTTGGTGTCTGGTTTTATAAATGTCGGTTTGAATATGGTACTTGTAATAGTATTCAAGCTAGATGTTGCAGGAGTTGCAATCGCTACAAGTCTTGCCAACGGTGTAAGTGCTGGTATCGTAGTTTATTATTTGATAAATGAAGATAGTGATATTAAATTAAGTTTGAGAGAACTCAGCTTAAACAAGGACCATATGGCAAGGATATTTAAGATTGGTGCTCCAGCTGGTATACAGGGGATGGTATTTTCTATATCAAATGTATGTATACAGTCGGCGATCAATGGTTTTGGATCTTATGCAGTAGCAGGATCAGCAGCTGCAGTAAATTTTGAGATATTCACCTATTTTGTAACAAATTCTTTTGCTCAGGCTGCAGTTACATTTACAAGTCAAAACTTTGGAGCTCAAAAATACCAAAGGTGTAAGAGTATTTTTAGGATATGCATATGTATGGGACTAGTCTTTACTTTTATTATGAATCAGTCATTTATCCATTGGAGATATTTTTTTATTGATTTTTATACGAGTGATAGTAAGGTTGTTCACTATGCGATTATAAGGATGTTGGAGGTAGAGTTATTCACATCAATACCTGTTTTTTATGAGGTTGGTGCGGGCGCCCTTAGGGGTATAGGTCATTCTTTGCTACCAGCTATTCTGACTACGATTGGATCCTGTCTATTTAGGATTTTCTGGGTATTTACAATCTTTAAGGATGTGAGCAAGTTCTCAAAGCTTATGAGTGTATACCCTATAACATGGATTATAACTACTGTCTTGGTGATGTTCTTTTACTACAGGGTCAGAAAAAAGGAGTTTTATAGGCAGAGAGTATCTATAGATTCTAGTAATATATAGTTATTTTAATATATATGCTACTTATTATGCCTTAACTCTACTCCTTGTATAAAAATTTATACAAACTAAGTTGAGATATGGAATAAAAAAAGATGAAGTAAGACAAAAAGGTGATATAATATAGTAGGCTATATATTTTATATAAAGTTTATTTTGAGAGGAGTTTTTAAATGAATATTAATCAAAAGGCCGTAAATACACTAAGAATATTATCGGCAGATCAGGTACAAAAGGCAAACTCTGGACATCCAGGACTACCACTTGGTGCTGCTCCAATAGCATATGAGCTATGGGCTAACCACCTAAACCACAATCCTAAGAACCCAAATTGGGTAAATAGAGATAGGTTTATACTGTCAGCAGGACATGGATCTGCTTTACTATACTCACTACTACATATGTTTGGTTATGGAAACCTAAGTATAGATGACCTAAAGAACTTTAGACAGTTCGGTTCACTTACACCAGGTCACCCAGAATACAAGCACACAGTTGGTGTTGAAGCAACTACAGGACCACTTGGAGCAGGTGTATCAACAGCAGTAGGTATGGCTATAGCTGAAGCTCACCTAGGTGGAGTATTCAATAAGGAAGGATATCCAGTAGTAGACCACTACACATATGCTCTTACAGGTGATGGTTGTCTAATGGAAGGTATTTCATATGAAGCCCTATCACTTGCTGGTACTCTAGAGTTGGGCAAGCTTATAGTTCTATACGATTCAAACAAGATAACTATAGAGGGTGATACAGATGCTGCATTTAAGGAAGATGTGGCTGGAAGATTTGAAGCATTTGGATTCCAGGTTCAGACAGTTGAAGATGCCAACGACCTTGAAGCTCTTTCTAAGGCTATTGAGATAGCTAAGGCTGAAAAGACTAAGCCATCTCTTATCATATGTAAGACACAGATAGGTTACGGTTGTCCAGCTAAGGTTGGTAAGGCAAATGCACATGGTGAGCCTCTTGGAGAAGAAAATGTTAAGGAACTAAGAAAGTTCTTAGGATGGGACTCAGAAGAAGCATTTGAAGTATCTGAAGAGATATATTCACACTACAGAGATCTTGCAGCTCAGGGTGCAAAGAAGGAAGAAGAGTGGAATGCTATGTTCAATGAATATGCAGACAAGTTCCCAGAAGAAAAAGCTAAGTGGGATGAGTTCTATTCAGATATAGATATGGAAACACTTATGAATAATGAAGAGTTATTTGCTAAGCCAGAAAAATCAATGGCTACAAGAGCGGTATCAGGAGAGATAATCAATAAGTTAAAGGATATATTCCCTAATATGCTAGGTGGTTCAGCTGACCTTGGTCCATCTAACAAATCAGAAATGAAAGACCAGGGATTCTTCTCAGCAGAAAATAGACAAGGAAGAAATATACACTTTGGTGTAAGAGAAATGGCTATGACAGCTATAACTAACGGTATATATCTGCATGGAGGACTAAAGGCATTCTGTGCTACATTCTTTGTATTCTCAGACTTTATGAAGCCTATGATAAGACTAGCTTCATTAATGGGACTACCAGTTGCCTATGTACTTACTCATGACTCTATAGGAGTTGGTGAAGACGGTCCTACACATGAACCAATCGAACAGTTGGCTATGTTAAGAACAATACCTAACCTAAATGTATTTAGACCAGCAGACTATACAGAAACAGCTGTTGCCTGGGTAGCTGCTATGGGATCTGAATCAACACCAACAGCTATAGCGCTTACTAGACAGAACCTACCACAGTTAGAAGGCTCTTCAAAGGAAGCTATAAAGGGTGCATATGTAATAGCAGAGGCTAAGAATAGCGACAAGATAGACTTAATAATCATGGCTTCAGGTTCAGAAGTTGAACTTGCACTTGGTGCTAAGGAAGAGCTAGAGAAGGATGGTAAGTCTGTAAGAGTTGTATCTGTACCTTGTATGGATATATTTGAGGGACAGGATGTTGACTATAAGGAAAGTGTACTTCCACCATCAGTTAGGGCTAGACTAGCAGTTGAAGCAGGAGCTACTATGCCTTGGTACAAGTACGTTGGTATAGACGGAGCAGTTGTAGGTATGGAAGGATTCGGAGCATCAGCACCAGCTAAGACTCTATTTGAACACTTCGGATTTACAGTAAACAATGTAGTTGAAGTAGCTAAGGGATTGATAAAGTAACTTAAAATCAGTTTAAATGAAATAGATTATTTAACAGCTAGAATACATGAGGGCTACCTACCCATATAATCTAAGAAAGTGAAGACTTAAGGTCTTACAAGGCAGATTACAGGGTAAAGGTAGTCCTTTTTTGTAATATAGATCTATAAAGATAGTATAAATTTATGGATTAAGAGTAAATAAATATATAGATTAAAGAAATGTAATTTTATGGATGAAAAAAAGTTGATTATTTTGTGCATTATATTATAATATCATGTATGGATAGTCGTAAGATATTTTAAAAGAACAAAATATATTCGGCATATGTTTATATAACAACTTGAATTATGCGTTCGAATGTTTATGTACGTTTTGCTTGGGGTATATATTTATTATTCGCAAAAATAAAAAAAAACACTTTTTTGAAAAAAAGTTTTTAAAAAGTGTTGACGAAGCATAAGGCTTATGATAATATAATACTTGTCCTTGATGAGGGCGCAAAAAGAAAAGAAAAAGATGAACTAGTTACACGGTTCTTTTAAGAATTGTGCAAACTAAATCTAGAACTTGACGGTCAGGCCTGTTGAGTTTGGGTTCATTAGATGTGGTTACTATAGCAAAGAGGATACACCTGTTCCCATTCCGAACACAGAAGTTAAGCTCTTTAGCGCTGAAAGTACTTGGTGGGAAGCCGCCTGGGAGGTTAGGACGTAGCCACGTTATTCCAAGGTAGCTCAATGGTGGAGCAACCGGCTGTTAACCGGTAGGCTGTGGGTTCGAGCCCCACCCTTGGAGCTTTTCTTAACCTGGCTCCTTGGTCAAGCGGTTAAGACACCGCCCTTTCACGGCGGTAACAGGGGTTCGATTCCCCTAGGAGTCACTTATTTATGTGGGAGTATAGCTCAGCTGGGAGAGCATCTGCCTTACAAGCAGGGGGTCACAGGTTCGAGCCCTGTTACTCCCACCATAAATTATGCTGGTGTGGCTCAACGGTAGAGCAGCTGACTTGTAATCAGCAGGTTGTAGGTTCGATTCCTATCACCAGCTCCACTTTAAAAAATAATACGGTCTATTAGCTCAGTCGGTAGAGCACTTGACTTTTAATCAAGGTGTCCCGAGTTCGAATCTCGGATAGATCACTTTTCGGAGAGGTGTCCGAGTGGTTTAAGGAGCTGGTCTTGAAAACCAGTGATGCTTAACGGCACCGTGGGTTCGAATCCCACCCTCTCCGCCATTTTTATATTTTGGAGAAGTACTCAAGAGGCTCAAGAGGATCCCCTGCTAAGGGATTAGGCTGGATTAAACCGGTGCGAGGGTTCGAATCCCTCCTTCTCCGCCATTTGGACGAGGTGTAGCGCAGTTTGGTAGCGCACGTGGTTTGGGACCATGGGGCCGGGGGTTCGAGTCCCTTCACCTCGACCAACTTTAAAAGATTATCAGATGGACCATTAGCTCAGTTGGTTAGAGCGCCCGGCTCATAACCGGTAGGTCTGGGGTTCGAGTCCCTGATGGTCCACCATTCATTTGCTAATTGCAAATGTC
>NZ_ADJN01000016.1:0-45487 GCF_000178095.1 Peptostreptococcus anaerobius 653-L
TACAGTGTCTATTTCCCAATGTCCAAATTCTTTTCTGTGCTCTATATGTTTTGGTCTTTGAGATATGATTTCTCTACAAACTTGATAAAATCTATACATTCTAATACCTTGAACTTCTTTTTTGAATTTTTTCTGTTTTTTTCATACTGTCTTTGTCCCGCATCGGGGTAGTACACTATGACCTTGTGTCCATTTCTTATTTGTTCTACCCTGCCACGTTTAAGCTCATTGTAAATAGTGGTTCTTGACCTTTTTAGGTGCCTAGCAATAGAAGATATTGAGCAACCTAATTTGATCATGGCATAAATTTCTCCTCTTTCATACTCACTTAGGTGTTTAAAGTTTCTCTTTTTTGTGTTAAAATTAAGTTGATTCATTGTGGACCCCTGTATGTATTTGTGTTGTGACTTATATTTTAACACAGGATTCGCAATGAATCATTTTTTATTTAGTTGTACAAATTGATTATACAATCAACCATAAATAAAATTTCATCTATCTTCTAAAATATGAGGGTTGGAATTTATCCATACTCTCCTTAGAACTAATAGCTTAAAAATTTCCGTATACTTAATTATCAATATATAACTCATATATTAATTGAATATCCGATTATTCATTGTAATATAACTTTTTGTATTGGTCTGAGTGCCTCAACAAATTTTTATGATTTCCCTTATCTATGACCTTACCATCTTTTAGGACGTAAATATTATCTACATCCCTGATTGTAGATAATCTATGAGCAATTATTACTACAATCTTATTATTCAAATATCCTTTTAAATTTTTTATTATATTGCTTTGTGATATGTTATCTAGTGCTGATGTAGCTTCATCCAAAACAATAATGTCACTATCATTAAGTATTGTCCTAGCAATTGCAATCCTCTGTTTTTGCCCTCCAGATATTTTAACTCCCCTTTCACCAATTTTCGTATTTATACCCTCCTTTAAACTAGATATATACTCGCTTAGACCTACCTTATCACAAATCAACTGTAATTGTTCATCACTTATCTTTTCTCCTAGGCAAATGTTTTCTTTAATTGTTGCATCAAATATTATACAGTCTTGAGTTACTATAGATATGTGTTTTCTTAGTGAATTTAAATTTACGCTTTTTATATTATTTCCATCGATAAGTATATTTCCTGAGTCAACATCCCAAAGTCTATAAAGCAAATTTATAATTGTTGATTTTCCACATCCACTATTTCCAACTAAAGCACATACACTGTCTTTACTAAAAACTAAATTAAGATTTTTTAGAACATATTCATCTTTTCTTTCGTGGCTGGTATAACTAAAACTAACATTATTAAACTCAATTTTTTCTATATTGTCTTTATTTAATATTATAGAGTCTTTAATATCTGTTATTTCACTTTTTTCATCTAATAGACTATACACTCTATCTACAGATACTTTTGCTTGCTGAATTCTATTATTTGCATTTACAATACTCATGCATGGTCCTAACAGCATCGCACTATAACTCTGAAATGCCAACAAAGTTCCTAATGTTAAATTTCCACTTATAATCTTATATCCACCATATCCATATAGTATCATTGTTATTGCTGAATTTATAGCTATTGCTACAGAAATATTACCACTATATAACATATCTGTCTTAATATTTTTATATATCATCTTACGTTCTCTTTTTATATAATCTGAGATAAAAAATTTTCTAGATTTTGATATAACTACACTCATAATGTTTAGCACATATTCTTGTACAACATTAGTAATTTCTCCATACTCCTTTCTTATTTTTGTTATATTTGCATGTATTTTCTTAGTAAAAATTCTCTGCAATAAGAATAATAATAGTTGTAATACTACAACCAACAAAAATAAGTCTAACTGTAGGCGAATCATAAAATATAATGCTGCTATGGCTGTAAAAAAATCTTTCACTAAAGAAAACACTAACTCTGCATCCAGACGTTCTATTGCATCTATATCCGACTGTATAATAGAAAGTACATTCCCTGTTTTTTTGTTTGTGTAATAATTTCCCGATAAATCAGATATATGTTTTAGTATCTTAAGCCTAATTTTTATTGCAATAGAGTTTCTCATCAGCGAATAAATATAATTAAGTATAAACTCAATCAAAATTGACATTAGTTGGATCAGAAAATATATTACAACAAACCTTAACAATATATTTATATCTTTCTCCATAATACCCTTGTCAATTATTTTCTTTAGTAAGAGTGGAAGATACAAATCAAATACTGTAACTAATATCACAAATATCGCAGATATACATATCTTCTTTTTATTATTTTTACACACATATTTTAAGAATTTTTTAATGTTATTAATATTTTTATCATTTTTTTTCATCACTTATTATTTTCCCATCACTTATAGTAATAAGCCTATCCGCCTGCCTTGCTATATTTTCATCATGAGTTATCATAAGTAGGGTCTGGTTTAGGTCCTTTACAGTAGACCTAAGCATACTCATTACCTCTTCAGTAGTCTTACTATCAAGGTTTCCTGTAGGCTCGTCTGCGAATATTATAGCAGGCTTGTTGGATAGGGCCCTTGCAATTGCCACCCTTTGCTGCTGACCACCCGATAATTCATTAGGGAACTTCTTTAGCTGGTCTTCTAGGCCAACCTTTTTTACTATAGACATAATATATTCCTTGTCTTCCTTCTTTCCATCTAACTGGATTGGTAGGATTATATTATCATAAACATTAAGGACTGGTATTAGGTTAAAGCTTTGGAATATAAATCCAAATTCTTGTCTTCTTATTTTAGATAACTCATCATCACTCAGTGTATAAATATCATTCTCTCCTAGATACACATTTCCAAATGTTGGTTTATCAAGGCCAGCCATACAGTGAAGTAATGTTGATTTTCCACTACCCGATGTACCTACAATTGAAGTAAACTTTCCACATTCAATTTCTAAAGAAATATCGTCAACCGCCTTTACTATACAATCGTCTTTGCCATAATATTTTTTTATGTTATTTGCTAATAATTTTTTCATAGTTTATTCCTCGTTCAAATATTAAAAATTTCAATACTTTTATAATTCAACAATACAAGCATTATTCAATTCCAAAAATCAATTTCATTTTATTACAATTATGTTCAAAAACTTCTTTATTTTCCCTTAATTTATCAACTATTGCAATACAATTAAAACAAAAAATAGATCTATTACATTTTTTGCATTTTTTCTGATTTGTAATCATTAATGCTTCTAATCTATCAAATATTTCATGTTTTTTATTGATGAATATTTCTATAATTTTTTCATTGGAGATAGAAGTTATATTACCAAATTTGTATTCTTCTTTTGCAAGCAATGGACATGGAAAAAGATCTCCCTTATTATCTATAAATACTTGGTTATATCCTGCCATACAATTAATTGATTTGTATTCATATATTTGATCAATCAAATTAATATCATCATAATAAATAGTGTCTAAATCATTGTTTAAATATTTCTTTTTGACATTATTCCCACGACCTAAAGACATAAATTGCTTAATATTAGGATTAACATCTATTTTTTTGCATAAATCTATAAATTTTTGTTCACTTTCCCTATTAAATTTTCCAATAACAGTTGATAAACTAATAGGAATATATTTTTCTTCCCTTAATAGGTTTATCCCTCTGATAACTGACTCATATACACCCTTACCTCTTATTTGTGAACATGTATTATCGTTATGTCCATCAAGTGAAATATCTATCCCATCAAAATAGTTTACTATCTTTTTTGAATTGAACTTATCTATTAATGTACCATTTGTAGAAAGACTCAATTTCGTATTAAATTCTTTTTTTATGCATTCACATATTTCAAATAAATTATCTTTCACTAAAGGTTCTCCACCAGAAATAACAATTTGCTTTGGTTTCAATATTTTAATCTTTTTAATTGTATCAGTATTAATAAAATCTTCTTCCTCTATATTATTGCTTGAAGAATCCATGCAACAATAGTCACACATCAAGTTACAACGATTAGTAATTTGTATAATCAATTTTTCCAAATTATAATTGCCTTTACAAATTTTATCGCCATTTTTTTTATGCAAATCTAACATTCCATGTAATTTCAATATTTCAATATATTTATAGTATATTTTTTTTTCATCTTCGAATATAAAATTATCTCCGATATATTCAACCGAAAAATTTTTTAACTCTTTATTAAACACAACTTTTTCAAATAATATTTTTGGCAATTCAACCCAATTATTCACACCTTTTCTTGTCAAATATACTTTTTTTTCATCTACAGAATAATACAATTCTTTGTTTGGTGGTATATAGTATTCCATCACAACCTCCTCATATGATGTTATTTAATAATGCATTTATCTTTCTAATTATTAATTTTATAGATTTTATTATCCTTACATAAGATAACTATTTATATTTTCAACTTATAAATTATAGAAAAATTAGTATAATGGCACTATATTCCATAAATTTAATTTCTAGTAATTTTTAAAGACTAATCTAATAATCTTGATGAAATCATATTTGTCAACAAACAAAACGATTTACAATATTCTGTATAAGAATTATTAACAGTAAAATTAATCAACTTACATCTTTGTCCACTGCATATTTCTTGCCCTGCACAAAGTTCACACTTCATAAATTCTTTACTTCTATTCATATGAAAATTGTTCATACGTGTTATAATCGCTTTATAATTATACTTAAAAATATTGCCTAATCTAAATTGTTTTTTATTTGTGACAAATATGCATGGAAAAATATCACCATTTGCGGTTACCGTAAATGACGTCAATCCACCAAAACAATCGCCTTGTTTTTTTATAATATAAGATTTATCAACAATAGATATATTAATATCTAGATTATTACTAATATTTATAAGCTCATCATATAAGTTTTCAACCTTATCTATAAAGTTGTTCCATTCTTTTTCATATATATCAAATGTAAGGGAAAAAATTTTAACCCCTAAACTGTATAGCTTTTTTATTCCTTTTGTTATTCCATTTATATTAAATCTATTGATCGTCATTCTACATCTCACTGTAACTCCATCATCTAAATACTTTTTATAATTTTTTAATACTATATTATAACTTCCCTCCCCATTAGCAAATTTTCTACATGCATTGTGAGTATTTTCATCTCCATCAAAACTAATAGATAAGTTTATATTTTTTTTTAGTATATAATCAGATATTTCTCTACTATAAATACTTCCATTCGTTGTCATATCAAAAAATACTTTTCTATCATTGAATTCACTCTCAATCTTATTTACTAATTCTTTTAAAATTGTAAATTTTAGTAAAGGCTCTCCCCCATGCAAATTTATTTTTAATACTTCATCGTCAACAAGTATCTCTTTTAAAAATGATATTAAGGCTTCTATTTTATTACTATTAAAAGAACTTTTATCTTTTAATAAACCTTCATAACAATAACTACATTTCATATTACATCTATTTGTAATGAAAACTGAAATTAACATATTAAATCGCTCTCCACACTATTTTATTTAACGGATTTTTCATTCTATCACACCATAGATTGATTTTATCACTTTTTTTTGCAACTTCAAAAATAGCAGGACAAGACCAACAAAATACATTGACGTCACATTTTTCACATTTTGTACCCTTAAAAGTGATGATTTTTTCAAATTCGTCCATTTTTTGAATATTAAAAATAATATCACTACTTGCTTTTATATCTCTTATATTAAACATTTTATAAAGATCGATGGTAGAGTATTTATGGCAAGGATATGCATCTCCACTTTCATCTATAAATAACATGTTTTTATAAATTCCACATGCACATGAACTAATTTTCCTGGAATCTATTATATCATCCTGACAATATATTTGAGTTGTATATAAAGGTAGCGTGTATTTTTGTTTATAAAAATCATTATAATTAGTATTCCCTCTTCCTATAAATTCAAAAGATCTGCATAATGGTGTAGTTTTTAGCTTTTTATTAAGCTTAAGGAAATCATCCTTCATAGCTTTATTTTTTTCACCAAATACCATTGATAATCCTATACTTTCATATCCATTTTTTTGTAATAAATCAATTTTTTCCAGTACTTTTTCAAAAACTCCTTCTCCTCTTATTTTTGAACATGATTCTTCATCAACTCCATCAATGCTAATTTCTACCTTATCGTACATTTTTATAAAATTTATATTGTTCTCATCTATTAATAGAGAATTTGTAGATAAAATAATAGTAGAATATTTAAATTTTTTTCTCAAATATTCAGTTATATAATTAAAATCTTTTTTCATGAGTGGTTCTCCTCCTGTAATTATCAACTTATTAACCTTTATTTCTTTAAGTTTATCTATAAAATCTAAAATACTATATAAGCCCAACTCTTCTTTTACTTTTTCTCCTGAATTTGTAATACAATGTGAACATCTCAAATTACAGGCATTTGTTAATTTTAGATATATTGTATCAATCATATTTTCAGCATGTAAACTTTTTTCATAAATATATTCTATTTTTTTTAATATATCCAAAACCTCTCCAACATATGTACGATCGTCTTTTTTAAAAAACTCTAAAAATTCATTTATAGTTAAACCAATCTCGCTTGCATATATTATTTGTTCTAATAACGATTTAGAAATAAATACATGCTTTCTTGAATTATATACATAGATATATGCAATATCATTCTTATATCTAATAATAACTTTTTTATTGAGTTTCATTAAAAAAACACCCCCTCTTTTTCTAGTTTATTTTCTATACTTTGTATATTTATTGTATTTATATTTGCATCTTTTATAGCATTTAAAAATATTGATAGTAAAACAATAGCACCTCTACTATTTTTTCTAAAAACCATTTCCTTATTTTTAAATATAAAAGTTTGACTTTTATTTGACACTTTAAATTGTATTTTTTTATCGCTATCATACTTAAATTCAGTATCATTTGATATTTCATTATCAGCTCTGACACCATATACATTTTCTAAGCATGCAGGAAAACAATCTTTTCCTACTATATCTTTGGGGTATTTATTAGAATCAGAACTTATAAATATAATATTTTTTTCTCTGAATTTCTTTGCTAGATCATAAAAATTTAATTTTACATTATAATTGAACGTTGAACTCATAGAAACAATTATATTAATATCTAAATCAAGTATTTTATCTAATACTTCTACCATATTTGTGGATGATACTATCCCTTTTTCTCCATAAATATTAATCGGTATAACACATACATCATCTTTTTTTAATAAAAGCTCATTAAGTTGTTTAATTGCAATAGTTCCATGTCCATTAATGTCACTCAAATTATAAAATGAGCTATCATCAAATGGCCTTGTTGTTTTCATTACAAATTTCATTCTTTTAACTTCTTCATCAAAAAAATCAACACCAGTATCTATAATAGCAACTAATAACATTACACCTCTCCTAAATCATATATTAATAATTTATTTAACTACATATTATTTATTTTAATGTATAATATTCTACTCTTCAATCCTCTTTTTTAAAACCACAATAAAAACCAAAACAAACAATACACTTACATATAATGTTGCTAATGATACCGTCTCAAAACTAAATATCATTTTATATCCGTCACCAAGATATTTTATATTAACTAAGTAGTCATGAATTGATTTATACGATACTATTCCAAACATTATTGCCCCTGAAAATATCGCCCAGAATACACTCTCCTTGATATACATAAGTATCATATTCTTTTTCGATAGACCAATATGCCTCATTATAGTATTTTCTCTTTTTCTTTGTTCAAAAATCATATTTAAGCTTGTATATATTGTTATTATTGACAGCACTGAAATATAAATAATATTTACAATAATTTTTTTCATTAATAATCTATGCTCATATTGATCAATATGCTTAAATTCGGTTTCGGATATAATTTTGTAGTTATTCTTTCCTAACACTTTATCCATATATGCTCTTAGATTTTTACTATTGCCATTATAATTGAAATTTATTTCATCAGCACCTCCATATCCTACTAATTTCTTAAAATTATCTGTATCAGTGATTATTTCAGGAAGTAGCAACTGTGAAACTACTTTTCTTGACCATTTTGAATCATCAATAAATCCACCAACAATAATTTTTTTCGTTTTGTAGGCTTCTCTTCCATTGGAGTATTGGGCAACTTTGATCTTTATTACATCTCCAACTTTTATATTTTTCATAGTTGGTATCATCTTCGTTTCTAATTTATTATAGACCTTCGATCTAAGATAGGCTACCGGGTATTCTAAAGTCGATTTAAATTTATTATTTGTTATAAATCCATTTCTTATTAGGAAGTCATCATCTACTCCTGTGATAACTGTTTCTATTTCTCTACCATTTAAATCTCTATTGTTTAAAAAGTATTCATTGAACATCTTTCCATTACTGATAAAATAGGCCCCTTTACTAGATTTAGTAACAATATTATTAATTCTATTATCATCTCTAAACCTACCTATATTTCTATCATTCAAGTTGGATTTTGGTCTATAAATATTACTTGAGTTTGTAAGGTTATATTCTCTTCCCATAAAAAAATTTACTGAAGAATCAACATTCTTATCAAAATAATCTCTATTAATATTAATTACATATCTAGACAGTGATAAGCTCAACATAATAACCGGTACCATCAAATATATAGCATTTTTTTGTATATTTATTAATAATAGTTTCTTATGTATTTTTGTAGTTGGTCTTAGTAAGATTCTATTGATTTCTTTTCTTCTATGATTATAGTTGGTTAAATCGACTACACTTAAATTATTTATCACATAAAATTCATATAAGAAAACAATTGCAAAAGGTATAATCGAAATAACAAAGGAAATTATGTAGGTTCTATAATCCATATGTATGCTTTTATCCATTAGTCTAAATAGATCGTCAGAAAACAAGGTGAAGTTTACTTTTTTCATATAAATTAACGATGCATAATATGATAAAATAAAGCTAATAATATTACTAATTAATATAATTAGTACATTTTCTAAACCAAAGATAAAAAATACTTTTTTCTTACTTGAGCCTACAACCCTAAGAAGGGCAGCATCTGCAAATACATCTCTAGATGCAATAAACAAGAAAACTAACGGAAATAGTATACCTGCTAAAATTAAATTTTTTATTTCTGGTGAAGCAATAAAAAATTGCTTATATGTATTTTCCGTATTTGTTAATATTTTATTATATGTGACTAGATTTTGAGGTAAGTTTAATTCTGTATTTAATCCATAAGATTCACCCTCTGGATCCTTAAATCCAGTCTTAAAACTAATATATGCGTTAAATTTGTCTGGAATTATATTTTTAAAACCATCTCCCATTTTAATGTATAATTGATCCATCCCCCTCATCTCAGTTGACTTAATCTTATTATATACAATGCCAGTTATTTTGATCTTTTTTGAAATATACCTAATTTTATTGATTCCATTTTCTTCATAATTTACTTTTACAACTCCATCGATATAGTCTCCGATTTTATGATTTCCAGTCCCATCTAACAATATGGCTTCCTCGTCATTAAATGGTAATCTCCCCAAAATCAGCTTGAGCTTGCTAATTTCATTCACCTTTTCGTTATACTCTTCTAAAAGTAATATCTTACCATTGTTCTCAATGAATTTTCCTATATTTTTTGTTTGATATACCTTATCTACACGTTTACTATTTTTTATATTATCTAGTGTTGTTTTATCTATATTATTTGCTACAGCTCCATAGAGTGCTGAATTTTCATCGATAAATTTCTTTGAATTTATCATTTGACTTTTAGTAGCAATAGATATTGAAACTAAACTTACCAGTGAAAATACTATGATTATACTCAAATATATAACCCTTCTTACGTGACTTTTTATATATTTCAACCCCAAAATATACATATTCATAAAATCATCTCCTATTAACTAACTGTTCATAAAACATAATAGGTGGTAAAAACCACCTATTATGTTGACTATTTTAATACTTATCAGTGCCATATGGACATCTTCTAACAATAGGGCCACATGCGGTACAATCCACGTCGCAGTCAACTCCGTGCCTTCTCCTATAGTCTCTCCAAACATAATAGCATGGATCTCCATTTATCTGCATATCTTCTATTGGTAATTCCTTTTCTAAAATACCCAACCTTATTTTTTTCTTATCATTTTTCATTGCATGTTCCTCCTTTTGGTTTTTTATTTTTATATTAATATATTAATATTACAACTAAATTATATGTCTATTATACAAGTATTTATAACACGCATAATATTTCTTATCTCGTGCTTTACGTCTTCTGATAGTGAATTTACACCACCTAAAACACAACTATTTTCTGCACTAAGTCTTTTGATTTCATCGCTTGTATTACTTGGTAGTTCCTCTTTATTTACACACAAAATCTATGTATCTAAATTTATGGTTGTTAGGTGAGCTATTAAATCAAATATTTTTTATGTTTTAATATCCTCCATAATTTTATTATTATTATTTGTTATATATAATATTTTAATATATTGTTGTATTTTTTGTCAAAATTGTCAAAAAATACCCTAAAAATGACATAAAAAACATATACTAATTTAAGCTCTATATCAAATAACGTTGGTGATACTTTAAGTTAATAATATTTATTAAATTATGTAGTAAACTTATAGCTCTGGATGTTGCCCTTTTGTATTTTATACCTTTCCATTAGCATTATCCTTACCTTAAAATTCCTAAAACTTCTATATACGTAGAATACTCTTTTAATCACCTTTATCTTATTGTTTTTACCATTCACCATAGCATTTGTATAGTCATATTTTTAAAGTGCCTATTCTTGTAAATGTCTTTAGTCACATATTCTACCCTTTTTCTGACCTTCAAGGGATAGGAATTAAAATACTCAAATATGAAGCACCCCTTATCTACAATAGGCGTTTTGGCCATAAATGTTGACTCACAATGCTTACAGAAAAATCTCTGCTTTTTAATCATCAATATCATTGGGTTTGTATTAACCCTATAAAAAAGTATTTTTACAGTCTGACTTCCATTTTTAGTTATGTCATAATTTTCATTGACTATACCACACCTAGGGCAGCAAGTCGGCCTATATGAAAACTTTCCCCTTAGGACTGTATATTCTATCCCCTTGATATTTTCTTTTTCGTTACCTAAAATTACTAAATTCTTATCGTTAATTCCCAAGATTTCTGTTATACTAGAAGAGGAAGCATCACTGCTTCCTCAAATATTATCTTTAAAATTGTTATTATAGTTTCAAATTATAAAACTACAAGTACTTCTACTTCTACTCTAGCTCCCTTTGGAAGTTCCTTAACAGCTACGCAAGATCTAGCTGGCTTGTGGTCGCCAAAGTATTCAGCGTATACTTCATTTATAGCACCGAAATCAGCCATATCAACTATAAATACAGTAGTCTTTACAACGTTGCTGAATGTAGCACCAGCTTCTGTTAATACTGCCTTTACGTTTTCTAAAGACTGCTTTGCCTGAGCCTTTATATCTCCCTCTACTATTTCACCAGTTTCTGGTACTAGTGGTATCTGACCTGAACAATATACTACGTTTCCTACCTTTATTGCCTGTGAATATGGTCCAACTGCTGCTGGAGCCTTTGATGTGAATACTACTTCCATTTTAATTCCTCCTATTAATTATTACCTTTTTTTTAGTTATAGAGTCTCATATATAACTCTACATCTCGTATATTATACCATAAATTTGTCATCAATTAGCTAATTTTATATATTTTTTACAGGAATTCTACTCTTATTCCAGCTTCTATAAAGGCTGACTTCATCTTATTTACCATCTCAAATCCCTGTGTCTCTATTGTAGCTTCTACTGTCTGCTGCTTTATATACTTTCCTGATGCAAGCTTATCCTGGTTGATTGTAAGGACATTCCCTCCATACTTAGCAACAATTGACATCATGTTAGCAAGTGAACCTGGAACGTCTGGTAATTCTGCAACTATACTGATTCTTCTTCCCTGCTGCTTTAGGGCCACGCTCATTATTCTATAAAGTGTATTTATGTCTATATTACCACCAGATACTACGCATACTACGTTTTCACCTTCAGCTGGCTGGTATTTTCCAGACAATAAAGCTGCTGTACTTACTGCACCAGCACCCTCTGATACTATCTTCTGATTTTCCATCATATATAATATAGCCTCTGCTACCTCTTCTTCAGTAACAGTAACTACAGAATCAACGTTTTTCTTTATTATATCAAATGTAAGACTTCCTGGAGTTCTAACAGCTATACCATCAGCTATAGTTGTATCGTTAAAAGCTGTTGTCACCTTACCATTAGCCATAGACACCTTCATTGATGGTACGTTACAAGTCTGAACACCAACTACCTTTATATTAGGGTTTAGGGCCTTTAAAGCAGTAGATATACCAGCTATGATACCGCCGCCACCTATTGGCACTAGTACAGTATCAACCTTGCCTTCGCTCTGCTCAAATATTTCTAGACCTATTGTTCCCTGTCCAGCGATTACATACTTATCATCAAATGGATGCAAGAATGTTGCTCCAGTTTCCTTCTGAAGTTTTACTGCCTTTTCATAGGCGTCATCATAGACCTGACCTTCTAGTACTACTTCTGCTCCATAAGACTTAGTAGCTGCTACCTTTGATACTGGTGCATTGGCTGGCATACATATTGTAGCCTTTATGCCTGCATTCTTAGCTCCCATGGCAACACCCTGAGCATGATTGCCAGCAGAAGATGCTATTACTCCACACGCCTTTTCTTCTTCAGTAAGGTGAGCAATCTTGTTGTACGCCCCTCTTAACTTGAATGATCCAGTCCTCTGAAGATTTTCACACTTATAGAAAACTCTAGCTCCTGTCTTTTCAGATAGCCTAACGTTTTCCAATAGATCGGTCTTAAGTGCTACTTCCTTGATAATCTCTCTTGCTTCCTTTACGTCTTCCAATGTTACTCTTTCCATAAGTTTTCTCCTTTTCGAGAGCCTACAAATACCCTCTATCACAAATTAGTTTTTTATAGAGTTCTACAAACACCCCAATCGCAAAGTTTTTCCTATACAAATAAATCATTTATTCAGAAACAATTCTGCCAGTTTGCATAAAATGTTTTTGTAATAGCAAAACCCCACAGTCTTATATTAATACTCTGGGGTCTTTTTTTCAATAGTAATTTTATTATTTTTTTGTCATTCTCTAAAGTTATAATTTTAATATTTATCTGAAAACTGTGACATAAGATTAAATTATAACCCTCTATTGTAGAATTACTTTTTTTTGCTAGGTCTTTTCTTTGACTTTGCTATCAGCTCATTAACTTCTTTTTTGCTTAGTCTCTTTGATACTGGAGTTCTCTTGTCCTTAGCCTTGGCCTGCTCATGACCTGGGAATACTATTACAGGCTTTTCGTTGTTTCTCTTGTATATAGTAAACTTATTACCTATAGCCTGAACAAACTCAGCTCTTATAGCCTCACAAACGTGGTTGGCAGCCTCTTTGGCGTCTATACCACAGTTATCTAGTATTGTAACTTTGACAATCTCTCTAGCCCTTAATTGGTCATCTAACTGGTCCAAAAATTCCTTTGATATACCGTCTTTACCTATCTGGTTAGTTGACTTTATACCATTAGCAAGTGACTTTAAATATGATCTCTTTTTGCCGTTTAACATATTTTTCCTTTCTATATTTCTTTAACATATATCCTGTATGATCTATCATACTTATTCTCGTCTTATCTATACTTGATTTCAATTTATATTAGAGTGGATTTTTCACACTAAATCTTACTCGTAGTATTCAAATTCAAGCTCGTATATCTTGACAGTATCACCTTCATCAATTCCTGCTTTTTTTAACATCTCAAATACGCCCTTAGCCTCCATCTGGTTCTGGAAGTACTGTAGTGATTCCATATCATCGAAGTTAACAGAATACATGATTCTTCTAAGCTCCTTACCTGTCACAACATACACACCATCTTCATCTACATTTACCTTTAGACCTTCTTCTTCAGTTGTATCAAGTTCTGGTCTATATATCTCATCTTCACTTATAAGCTCTATATCCTCTACTTCAGATAGTAGCTGTGTTACCTTGTCTATTACCGAATCAACACCGTCTCTAGTAGCAACAGAAGTCTTAAATACTGGATATCCCTTTTCTTCCATGGTCTTTTTGAAGTTCTCATATACAGAATCGTCATACAGTAGGTCAGACTTGTTGGCAAGTATAACCTGTGGTCTTGTAGACAACTTCTCATTGTACAACTTTAACTCTTCATTTATCTTGTTAAAGTCGTCTATAGGATCTCTACCCTCTATACCTGAGATATCCACTATATGGATTAGGACCTTAGTCCTCTCAACGTGTCTTAAAAAGTCATGACCCAATCCAACACCATCTGCAGCTCCTTCAATTATACCTGGTATATCAGCCATTACAAATGACTCTCCAAACCTAGTCTTTACAACTCCAAGGTTTGGTGTAAGCGTTGTGAAGTGGTAGTTGGCTATCTTGGGCTTGGCTGAAGTTACAACAGATAAGAAGGTTGACTTACCAACATTAGGGAAGCCTACTAGCCCCACATCAGCTATCATCTTAAGTTCTAGGATTATCCATCTTTCTTCTCCATCTGTGCCTGATTTTGCAAATGCAGGCGCCTGTCTTACAGCATTGGCAAAGTTCTGGTTCCCCCTACCGCCAAAGCCACCCTTGGCAACAACAGCAGTATCTCCGTGCTTTTTAAGGTCTGCAATAACTAGTCCTGTAGCCTCATCCTTGACAATAGTACCCTCTGGAACCTTTAGGACCAAGTCTTCACCATTCTTACCCGACCTATGTCTCTTAGCCCCATCTTCACCGTGCTGGGCCGTATACTTCTTCTTGTACTTAAAGTCCATCAAAGTTCTAAGTCCATTGTCAGCTTCGATGATGATAGATGCACCCTTACCACCATCACCACCGTCTGGACCTCCAGCTGGAACATACTTCTCTCTTCTAAATGAGACAGAACCATTTCCACCGTTTCCAGCCTTAACAAATATTCTAGCCTTGTCTATAAACATATTATCCCTCCTTTTCTCATATAATATTCTTACAATATATTTTATCACTTAACCTAGTTATCACACTAGATATTAATTATCTAAAAAATTAGAGCTATCAAACTTGATAGCTCTAAGAATGTATTATTCAGCGATTTCTACTGGATATATACTTACTTTCTTTCTCTTCTTGTCTAATCTTTCAAACTTAACTTTTCCATCAACAAGTGCAAATAAAGTGTCATCTCCACCCTTACCTACATTTGTTCCTGGATGGATCTTAGTTCCTCTCTGTCTAACGATGATAGATCCTGCAGTTACAACCTGACCGTCAAATCTCTTAACACCAAGTCTCTTTGATATAGAATCTCTACCATTCTTAGAAGAACCTACTCCCTTCTTAGATGCAAGAAGCTGTAAATTCATTTTTAACATCTGGAGTCACCCCCTACTTCTCAAATATTTTTATATTCTTTGGATATTCTTTGCGTATTTCATCTAAGGCAAGTCTTAAATGCTGCAAAAGTAGCTGGGCCTTGTCAATGTCTTTTTCCTCGACCATACAGCCGATAGAACCTTCTTTGGCATGGACCTTATTAAAACCAACCTTCTGTAGGCTATCTAATGAGTTGATAACTGCAAGTGTATTGCTAGTCACAGCTGAACAGACTATGTCGTATCCAAATTCGCCATATTCTGCGTGGCCTTTTAACTCAAAGCCCTTGATCTTAAATTCGTCATTATAAAAAAATGTTACTTTAATCATAATAGATATTAAGCGTTTATCTTTTCAATAACTATCTTAGTATATAGCTGACGATGACCGTTCTTTCTTCTATAGTCCTTCTTTGGCTTGTACTTGTAAACGATAACTTTCTTACCCTTACCCTGTTCAACTACTTTAGCCTGAACAGAAGCACCTTCAACTACAGGAGAACCAATCTTTAGTTCGCCGTCATTTACTGCTAATACTTCAGTTAAAGTAACAACATCGCCTTCGTTAGCTTCTAGCTTTTCAACGAAAAGAACATCACCTTCAGAAACCTTATACTGCTTTCCTCCAGTCTTTACTATAGCGTACATATATACACCTCCTTGTTCTTATACTCGCCGGATGAGGTACCAGTAAAACTGAGTTTTGTGCCAAGCACTGCCGAAGCGTGCGGCCACCTTTACCGTGCGGCAATTACTCATATATTATATAAAATATATGTAACAAAGTCAAGACAAAAATTTGAAATATCCTATTTTATGTCCAAGTTTTTTCTTATTTTCTTTATAGCATTTTTCTTTATCTTTCCCACAGCTGTATTTGAGCAACCTAATTCCTGTGCTATGGAAACCTGGGTCCTATCCTTTATATAGAGATTTTCCAAGATATACCTTTCCTTATCTGATAGTTTTTTTATTTGGTTAAGTATCTCCCTGTATAACATCCGTTTTTCAAATTTACTCTCATAGTCTTCTACCAATTGCTTTTTATATTTATATAATATCTGTTCCTCTGCTTCTATTTCACCGTCACAAGTGTAGGTATACATGGCATTCCTTATTTTTACAGCCAAAATACTCTTAGATATCTTTTCCTTGGTAACGTATAGTTTTTCAGAAAGCTCTTCTAAGAGTTCGTCACTTAAATTCCCATCATATTCATATAGAGAACTAGAACACTTGGAATATATTGAACTAGCCTCCCTGGACACCGATAATCCACCGTAGTCCCTAAAATCATTTTTTATACTGTATTTAACATTGTGGGCCAGGTATGTATCAAACTTAATCCCATCCCTAAAATCAAATTTTTTAACAGCATTCAAAAGACCTATCATGCCGGATTGGAACAAGTCTTCTTGGTCTAATCCCCTTTTTTTGTAGGCCATTATCTCATAATCATTTTTTATTATACCCTTTACATACTTGGACTTTTTTTCGATCACCTTGTTCAATGCAACAAGATCCCCCTCTTTTGCACTCTTTACCAATTTCCTATCAGCCAACTCTCTCTTGTCCCCCATGTCACACCCAAGGTCACTCCTTTGGCAATTACAGCAAATCATACTCTTTGATTGACAGGTAAACTTAATAAAATCTTCATCAAATTCTTTCTTAGTCATAATACACCCGACCTCCTTATACAATCTATTATATAAATTCATATTGCCATTTGGGTATACATTTGTAACCGTAATAAAATATTTTTTTATGTTCTAATTTAATAAATACATTTATTAAATTCCCCTAATTTTTTCAATATATCTGCACAAGTTCATATAAAATATAAGGCGTTTTTTTCGCCTATATCCTAATAATAGCACTTCTCAATTAAAATGTTTATAATTTTATATCTAATATTCTATATGGTATAGTCCATAATACAATAATCATATTTATATATTAATTTAATGGATATATATGCCAAAAATAAAATTCAAATAAAATTTCATAACGACCTTCATAAGATTCAAAAAAATAAGTAACATATAAATAAGTAGCATATAGTATATAACCATATGCTACTTATTTGACTAACACTTATTGGATAGTATTACTGATATCCATCATATATCATCTCTAATACCTATTATATATGACCACTAATACCTATCATATATAATCTCTAATACTTATTGTATAACATGACTCTCAATGAGTTTAAAACTGCAAGGACCGCTACTCCCACATCCGCAAAGATAGCCATCCACATATTTGCAATACCAACGCTCGATAGTATTAGTACTGCAAGTTTAATACCTATAGCTAGTACTATATTTTGAATAACAATCCTTGAAGTATACTTTGATATATTTATAGCCTCTTTTATCTTCATTAAGTCATCATTCATTATTACCATATCAGATGCTTCTATAGCTGCATCTGAGCCAAGTCCACCCATTGATATACCTATATCTGCCCTAGCTATTACAGGTGCATCATTAATACCATCTCCAACAAAGGCCAATTTAGCTTCTGACTTAGGGTCATTTTTGTCCAACAAGTCTTCAACTATTGACACCTTCTGGTCTGGCAAAAGATCTGCATAATAATCTGTCATGCCAAGCTTGTCTGAAAAGTCTTTGGCATTTTTTTTGCCATCACCAGTCAGCATGATTAGCTTACTTATGCCTATGTCTTTCAAGCCTTCAATAGCCGACTTAGTCGTATCCTTTAGTTGGTCTGCTATTTCAATTGATCCGTAAAATTCCCCATCAACTCCTATATATACCTTGGTTGCAGGTCCCTCAACAGGAATATAATCAATATTATTGGTTTTCATCAGCCTAGAATTACCAGCCAGTATCCTCGAGCCTTTATATACAAGACTAATGCCACCACTGATTTCCTCGTACTCACTTATGTCTAGCTGATCAATGGATAGCTTCTTGTCCACATTTTTATTGTAGTATTCAATAATAGATTTTGCTATTGGATGGTTTGACCTAAGCTCCGCTATATAGGCACAAGTAAGTATATTTTCAACACCTATCTTATCCTTTATCCTATCTGCTATATTTATCTTACTTACTTCAAACACTCCCTTAGTAAGGGTTCCAGTCTTGTCAAAAACAATTGTGTCAAGCTTTTTTAATATATCTATATAATTACTACCCTTGACCAATATACCCCTGCTAGATAACACGCCTATACCTGAAAAATATGTAAGAGGTATAGATAAAACAAGGGCACATGGGCATGAAACAACCAAGAAGACCAATCCCCTATATAACCATTTAGAAAATTCCTGACCTGTAACAAGAGGAGGAACAATTGCCAATAAAAGAGCCAATACTACTACAATAGGAGTATAGTATTTTGCAAATACAGATATAAAGTTCTCTGTCCTTGCTTTTTTAGAAGATGCGTTCTCAACCATATCCATTATTCTTGAAACAGTTGAATCTTCAAATATCCTTTCAACTTCCAGCTCAACTGCCTTTGTCTTGTTGATAAGACCAGAATTGATTGAATCTCCTTCTTCAAAGTGTCTCAATACAGATTCACCTGTAATTGCAGATGTATCAAACCTACTCTCACCCTTTACTATCTTTCCATCTAGGGCAACCCTGTCTCCTACTCTAACAAGTATCCTATCTCCTACTCTAACGTCGTGAGGATCAACCTCTCGTGTTGTATTCCCATCTACTAGGATGGCCTTGTTTGGCATTATATCCATAAGGGCTTCTATATTCTTTCTCGACTTATTTACTGCCTTGTCCTCAAGGTATTCTCCAACCATAAAGAATATCATAACACCTACAGCCTCTGGATATTCACCTATTAAGACAGCACCTACAGTAGCAACTGTCATTAAGAAGTTTTCATCAAATACCCTACCCTTGACTATGTTCCTAAAAGCCTTAAACAGGACATCCCTACCAGCTATAATATAAGCTGCAAACATCATAATATATACCAGTGGTTCAAATAGACCAAATTTACTACCTATCATAGCCACAATATATAGACCAATTGCAAGGCACATCTCCTGAAAATCATTCATATTGAATAAGCCTGGTCCTAGTCTATCATGACTATGGCTATGTCCATGATTGTGGCTATGTCCATGATTGTGGCTATGCACATGATTGTGGCTATGCACATGACTATGGCTATGTTCTTCTTCATGACTATGGCTATGTTCTTCTTCATGACTATAAGTTCCCTTATTACAAGAGTCCATACAATCACACTCGCAACCAATAGTGCTATTTGAAAAATTTATATGTCTACTATCATCGCCACTTGTATAGGAATAATGTTTACCAAGACTATCTCTAATCTTCATGACACTTATATCCAAACCTGGCTCAGTATCATCAATTATATATATTATGTCATCTATGACCTTATTATAGTCACAAGAGTCTTTAATATTTGCCACCATAATTTTGCTCACCATACTCAGCCTTGCACTATCTATTTCTTCTTTTGCATTTACCTTATCGTTGATTTTGGCTGCACAGTTTGCACAGTTTAAACCCCCGAGCATAATCTCTACTCTCTTCATAAACTACCTCTCACATTTCAATTCTATCTTACACATCTGATACCCTTTACTAGGTACGTCCCATAGAAATTATTTTCGTAATTTCAATTCTATCTTACACATCTGATACCTCGACTAAACTCACTAAATACAAGTAATCTATAATTTCAAACTCACATCTAGTCTACAGTCTTAAACTTAGATTAAAAATTCATTCAAAATAATCCTAATAATACATCTCCTTTATATGGCTTAATCCGAAATCAAATATCTTATTTACATGCTCATCGTCAAGACTATAAAATACTGTCTTGCCCTCTTTTCTAAACTTGACAAGCCTAGCTTGCTTGAGTACCCTCAACTGGTGGGACACAGCAGATTGGGTCATGGATATAGTTTCAGCTATATCACATACACACATCTCGTTTTCAATTAGCGAATATATAATCTTAATCCTAGTCTGGTCACCCAAAACCTTGAATAGGTTTGATAAGTCATCTATCATCTCATCTGATGGCTTGTCCTTTATAGCCTTGTCCACGAGATTTTGGTGAACAATATGGGCCTGGCATGCTTCTATTGTATCGTCTACATCAATCTTTTCTGCCTTATCATTAACTGTTTTCATAGTCATATCCTTTCTAAATCATATGAATGTATGAACTATTGTTCATATATTCATTATACACTAGTTTTTTCCCCTTGTAAATAAAAAAATAAAAAAATCACCCCCGGTAACCTATACCGCGGGGTGATTATATAAAATTATATTACTGTATGCTATTACTGGTCTTCATATAACCTATTGCTATTGCCTGCCCTTGTGTAAAGTTCATAGTAGTAGCCCTTTCTAGACATAAGTTCTTCGTGACTACCCTTTTCTACTATACCATCTTCATTCATTACAACTATTGTATCTGCATTCTGGATAGTTGTAAGTCTATGGGCTATTGTAATTGTAGTTCTTCCCTTTGACAGGATCTCAAGTGATTCTTGAACAATGGCCTCAGAATTATTGTCTAGGGCTGATGTTGCCTCATCTAGTATCAATATCGGTGGGTTCTTTAGGAATACCCTAGCTATAGATACCCTCTGCTTCTGTCCACCTGATAGCATTACGCCTCTTTCTCCAACATATGTATCAAAGCCATTTTCCAAGTCCATAATAAAGTCATATGCACCAGCGAGCCTTGCAGCTTCTTCAACTTCTTCTCTTGTAGCATCTGGCTTACCATACAAGATATTATCATATACAGTACCTGAGAACAGGTATACATCCTGTTGGACAATACCTATATTATTTCTTAGGGAGTTCATAGTAAAGTCCTTTACATTGGTTCCGTCTACCAAAATCTGTCCACCTACAACATCATAGAACCTAGGTATAAGTGTACACACAGTGGTCTTACCAGATCCAGAAGGACCTACCAAGGCAACATTCTTACCTGCTTCAATATCAAGGTTGAACTTTTCTAGTATATAATCTTCTTGATGCTTACTATACTTGAAGTCAACATCCCTAAATTCTATATGCCCCTTTGCCTTTTTTAATTCTATAGCATTAGGCTTGTCAACTATGTCAGGTCTTGTCTCCATTATTTCTGAGAATCTTTCAATACCTGTCATTCCCTTTTGGAACTGCTCAGTAAACTCTATAATTCTCTTAACAGTTACCAACAATGTCGATACATACATTATATAGACTAGCATATCTCCTGGCTCAAGATTGCCATTTATAATCTGGACTCCCCCAAAGACTACCAAGACAAAATACATGACACCATCCACTGCCCTGTTTATAGTATTAAAGCCTGCCATAGACTTGTAGAATAACGCCTTGATTGAAAGGAACTTGTTATTCTCTTTTGTAAACTTTTCACGTTCTACATCTTCGTTTGCAAAACTCTTAACCACCTTGATTCCAAGTAGAGAGTCCTCTATGCTTGAGTTTAAGTTACCGATATGGGCTCTTTGCTTGATTTGGGCATCCCTCATCCTATTCTTAAACTTGCTAGAACATATAAACATAAATGGTATCAATATATAAATCGCTATTGTAAGCGGTACATTTATATTAAGCAGGATAACAAGTGATACAATTATCTTTATAAATCCTATAAAGTACTCCTCTGGACAATGGTGGGCAAACTCTGTAATATCAAATAAATCATTTGTCATCCTTG
Source organism: Peptostreptococcus anaerobius 653-L (assembly GCF_000178095.1). Classification (NCBI taxonomy): domain Bacteria; kingdom Bacillati; phylum Bacillota; class Clostridia; order Peptostreptococcales; family Peptostreptococcaceae; genus Peptostreptococcus; species Peptostreptococcus anaerobius. The sequence goes on from NZ_ADJN01000016.1 coordinate 22,291, forward strand.
ACATTATCTGGCCAACCTTAGTCTCATTGTAGAACCTATCTGATAGGGTCTGAAGGTGCTTATAAACATCACTTCTCATATCCGTCTCTATCTTGGCTCCCATTATATGACCTATAGATGCCATATAATATACAGCTACTAACTCAACAAGCTTTATAACTATAAATAGTATCGCCAACCTAGCTACTAGGCCCATTGTAAGTAAGTTCTTGTCTTGAATTCCCAGATTGGTCATATACCTTAGAATCAAGGGTAAGACCATCTCTGAAGCAGTAGTTAGTCCTGCACATAATAGGTCTATAAATAATATAGACTTGTACCTTTTAAAATAAGGCATTGCTATCTTTATTAATTTAAGATTACTCATACATTACTCCTTTATATTTTTTTATTAGGTCTTTTGACGTATTTACTATTGTATTTTTAACAAACTCATAGTCCAAAGCCTTAATCTCTGCTATTTTCCTATAGACATCCTCTAAGTTGTCTCTTAGCCTTCTCTTATCAAAATGCTCCTCATCCAACCACCTAAGGGCCTCTATACCATCCGTTTCAAGTAAGAGCTTGTCTAAATCAACATTAGACACAAGTTTTTCAACATCTGGATCAGAAAAAATAGCAGGTCCTATTGTGAAATACACACCTAGATTTCTATAATCCTCTTGGTAGTCGCTGCAACCGTACCAGTGGACTATATATGTTAAATCAAAGTCCTGTATTATCTCCAGTATTTCTCTTTCCATACCCTTGGTATGAAGAACAACTGGTTTATTATATTTTTTAGCAAGTCCTAAACTATACAAGAAAGAAGTTTCTTGGGTCTTTCTATCAAGATCAGTCCAACACGAATCCATACCTATTTCCCCTACTATTGGGGCTTTTCTAATCAAGTCTTCATACTTGTTTGAGAAATTGTATAAGATACGATCTGCATCGTGTGGATGTAGACCTATGCTATACAAGACCTCTGAACTATCATAGGATGTTTCATTTATAAAACTGCTATAGTCTAAGAACTCACCTAAAGACCTACAGTTTACAAGGGGAACTATTCCCTGACTCAGGTATGTTTCAAGTTCTTCTATATCTTTTATATGACTGTGCAAATCGTATATTGTATCCAAGATCAACCCCACCTTTCTCTTAGTGAATTGTAAATAATTAATCGTATGAAAATATAGCTAAGATTCAATCTATCATATGTCTTTTTGTATTTTGCGAGAACAAATTAAATTATTCCGATATAAATTTCTCTTCCTTTAACCTTTTTAATACATAGTCTATAGCTTCCTGTGAATCCGCCTCTAGTGTATGGTAGTGCTCATGGTTTGTTATAGTACTCAGCGACATATCATTAGCATTTTTAAAGCTCTCTACAAACTCATCCACTTCTCTTCTATTTGATAAGTCTAAACTTGCACTTATGCTTCCATAGATCTTGTGGTCTACAACAACATCAACTATCCTAGTTCCACCATCAACCATAATATATAATTCTTCTCTCAACCTTGAAAAATCATGCCTTACCTTTACAGTCTTCCTAAAAACACCATCATCCTTTTTCAATAGGTAACCCCTATTTGTAGCGACTATTTCTGTACCACTAGCCCTCATCAGGGCTATGTCTCCTACTATTATTTGTCTACTAACCTCACATGCCCTTGCCAATGAAGTAGCTGAATGTGGTTTAGTTGATTTTGCTAGAGTATTAAGGATATAATTTCTTCTTTCTTCAGAATTTAACATATTGTCACCTCATCTTATATTTAATATATACATAACAAGGGGTAGCTACTACTTACAAAAGCAGATCTGCCACCCCTTAGAAAATTCAAATTATATTTCGCTTATATAACATACGAATATTTATGGCTATAAAATGAGATACCACTAACAAATCCTATAATTTATTTTGTAGTTATATCCTTAGCCAACAAGTCTCTTATTTCTCTCAACATCTCTAACTGTGGATCAATAGCTGGAGCTACCTCTTCAGCCTCTTCCTGCTTCTTGAACTTCTTAACAGCTGAGTTTATTAACTTAATAAAGACAAATATTGCAAATGCTATTATTATGAAGTTGATAATGGCCTGTAAAAATGCACCATAACCCAACTTTGCAGTTCCTACCTTGACTGATAAACCTGCGATATCTATACCTCCAAGTATTATACCGACAAGTGGCATAATTACATCATTTACTAAAGATGTAACTATTGCTCCAAAAGAGCCACCTATAACAACACCTATTGCCAAATCAAGCACATTGCCCTTCATAGCAAACTCTTTAAACTCTTTTAGAAAATTCTTCATAAAATACCTTCTTTCAAAATAATTTGTGTAATATAAATTTCATTAATATAGTAAAATAACTTACATACTATTTACATATATACCAAATTAGTAATAATTTAAACGTATTTTTTGAATTTCCTTAAATAAGTAGTTGTTCTAGATAGAAACCTATAATTTTTGAAAATCTCTCTAAATTTCTAATGTAGGCAAAATCCTTACCATATATTCTTTTTTCTGATTCTAAATCTTCGTCCCCTCCTGTGAACACTCCCAAGACATGCTTGTCTCTTAGTTTCATATTAAAAATTTCTTGGGCAGTATCCTTGATGGCCTCTTCACCTTCATAGTCCTCACCATCTATGTTCATAAATGACCTAGATCCGAGGTCTATTTTGTTGTTGGGGCGACCATCACTAAGTATTATCAATACCTTTTTGTCAGTATCTAGCCTATCCATATCGCTGGATATGACTTTTATAGCTAGTCCATCTCTATTGCTACCAGCACCCTTAAATGAAAAAATTTTATTATTTACAGTCTCAGGATCCATATAGTCCCTGTATTTTTTCATTATGGTATAATTGAAAAAGTTGCAAAAAGAAAATACCCTTGTTGGAACCTTTAGCTCCGTAAGCGCCTGTGTTATAACATAGGCCTGTGAAGATACATATTCCTCCCTTTCAAGCTGGGATGCTGAAGAATCAAGTAGTATATCAACACTTATGGATACTTTTTCTTGCTTGTTATTCTTTAAAAATATATTTTCATCTCCTAAATGAGTATGTCTCCATATCTTAGAGACCTGTAGCTGTCCCGACTTTGACATACTAAAGTCATCCTCATCATCCAGGATCAGCCTTTTCTTCAAGATATTTTTCAATTCATTGATAGCTTTACGAAAAATCAACTCATTTTCCTTGTAGTAGTCCATATTTATCTGACGTTGGTCTTCAAGTTGCCTTGCAAAGTACTTATCGTAGTTTCCCTCATAAAAACTACCATCTGTAAAGTGTATTTTTATACCCTTGTGTATACCTACACACAGGTCTTTTTCAAGGCTCTCAGTTACGTACAGGGGATAGAGGCTAGACCCAAACCTGGTCTCTATCATGGCCTTTATCTTCTCATTGGACTTGACTATACTGGACTTGGCACTTGATTCCAACCTCTCGTCCATTATTTCAACATCTTGGTCTATATCCCTTGTAAACTCAGCCGACTCTACACTTAAAATCCTGTCATTATCATTTAAGTTTTTCAGGTTCTTCTTTCTAGCCTTAAAGGTAAGTCTGGCCTTTGTTTCTTTATTAGGCTTATCTTTTTCCTTGTCTTTTCTATCTATTAAGTTGGCTTCTAAGAGCTTTTGCCTTTCTTCATTTATGTCTTTTCTATCATTTATAAAAAAGAACTTTAAAAAGGCCCCTGTAAGATAATTTATTAGCTCTTCAGTAGTCCTCGCTGTATTTCTAAACCTCATATATACTATGAGATCATCGACAACCGGCCTAGTCTTGACATATTTGCCATCCAACCTTGCATAGTAGGTATATGTCAATTCTTCCTCAACAGTAAGATCTTGTCTATCCTTGTACCTTTTTATTATTTTGTCTATAAAATATTTTCTATAGTCTCTTGCTCCTGGTCTAAGCTTTGACAAGTCACTATAAAAACAATCATCTAGGTATATTTCTATAAGCTTTAAAAACTCATTTTTCAGGTCAGTCTTGTCTATATGTACAGCTATAAAGTCCATAAAACTATCTATATCAACAACCTTGTAGACATATCCAAGCACCATCATCTTGTAATAGTCCATGTCGAAGTCCCTGTATTCATCAAATAACTTGATAGTCGGTAGGTAGTTATAGTCTTCTGATACGGTCCAGACAATATTTTCTTTTCTGATTTTTTGATTGTCCATTACATCAACTCCTACTAACCTACAAATATATCCTTTGATTCTAGCTTGTCCTCAAACAATGAATTTATAATATCTGTAACTATCTCCTTCTCATAGATATCAAAGGTCTTATTGACAAGCCCCATATTAAGGGCCTCTTTTATATCAAGCCCCTTCTTCATGATGTCTATGCTGGCAAATAAGCCTCTAAGGTCAACAGTCTTTGAAGATATCTCTGCATTTAGGGACTTGTTCTGTAGGTCCATAAATAGCTGAACAAATAGATCCCTATAACCATCCTTTAGGGCAAATTCATTCTTTAATATCATGTCAAAGTTCTCCCTGGTGATTGTAGGCATATCTACGACCATAAACCTAGATACTAAAGCCTCATTTAACTCCTTAGTACCTATATAGCCATAATTCATAGTACCTATAAACCTAGTAGCATCATCAAGCACTATCTTGTCATAGCCTGGTAGATCAATAGTCCTTCTGTAGTCAAGAGCTGAATATATAACTGCTAGAGAGTCGTTCTTTGCCATATTTATTTCATCAAAAACAGCAAAACCGCCCTCTGTAGCAGCCCTGTATACAGGCCCCTGTCTTAGGACTACTTCATTGTTTACAAAAGTATCAGTCCCCAAAAGACTTGATGCATCAGTCGTTATATTCATAGATACATTCCAAAGTGGTCTGGCAAACATCATTGCTAGATTTTCAGCCAAGACATTCTTACCTGTAGCCTTTGGACCACTCAGTAGTATATGGTAACCTGCAAGTAGGGCCCCTATAGACTTGGCAAGTACATCCTTACCATAATATTTATATTTCGGATTAGGTATCCTATCCTTAACTTCTTCATTTATCTTATAAAATTCTCTAAATTTCTCAAGTTCAAGTACCAGCTTATCTGGTACACCTTGTTCTAATAAAAATTCCTTCACTATTATCCCCTCAATCTTCATTTTTTATACAATAGCATATTACCCATCTTGCTGTGTTAATAAGCATTTTCATTAGTACTTTTAATCAACCAACCTATTGTAACATTAGATTTGCCAGTTGTAAACAATTCCACCCATATAGGATAAGGGATAATGAATGTGTAGCCTTATTTTTATACTCTTTTAACTTAATTCTATCCTACACTTGGAGCTAGCATCCTTCTCATCTAGGCTAACAACCAGCTTCATAGGTACTCTTGACTTTAACTCTTCAACATGGGATATAATGCCCACACTTAGGTTGTTGCTGTGGAGTTTTTCAAGACTTGTCATAACAGTATCCAAAAGTTCGCTATCTAGTGATCCAAATCCTTCATCCAAGAAGAAAAACTCTAATGGTGCGCTACCCTTTAGTTGGATTTGTGATGAAAGGGCTAGGGCTAGAGCCAGTGATACTAAGAAGGTTTCTCCCCCTGATAGGGTGTCTGATGACCTTCTCATTCCCCCGTTGAAGTTATCTCTGATGACAAACATATAGTCTGAATTTATTTCAATTGCATACCTTCCAGAAGTTATCCAGTCTAGTCTTTGTGAAGCGTCTAAGACTATGTTCTTTAGGTATATCTGTGAAAGGTACTCTACAAACTTATTGCCCTTTAATAATTTTTCAAGGTCTTTTACATCGTTCATCTTGAGTGAGTATACTTTTAGGTCCTTTTTCAATTGATTTACTAGGACCAGCCTCTCCTCTGTATCTTTTATCTTGATAGATAGGCCTGTTTCTTTTTCTTTTAGGGTCTCTAATTCATCCTGCACCTTGTTGTATTCAGCTTCTTTTTCTATTAGGTCTTCTTTATCTAGCTTGTTTTCCCCAATTTTTATCCTAAGCTCTCCTATTTTTAGGTCTAGCTGGGTCTTTTTAGTCTTGTGGTCTTCTATTTCTAGCTTGATTGCCCTGATCTTGTCTAGGTCTGTATATTCCCTTTTCAGCTTTGTAATATCAACCTGGTCAGGATCTCCTATTAGGACCTCTAGACCTAGTTTTCCTATTCTCAAATTAAGACCTGAGTACAGGACATCCATCTGGTCTGTTTTTTCTACTATCAATTTATCATAATCCTGATTCTGTTGATATTTGAAATTTATATCTGTAACTATCCTAGTTGATTCTAGTTTGTAGTCTGATATTATCTTGTCTACTTGTGATTTTTCCTTCATCAAGTCCATGTAAGCCCTGTTCTTACCCTCTATAATATTTCTTTGGTCCTTGATATAGACTTCTAGTTCATATATTTCTTTTTGGTAGCCTTCTATATCTAGGTCCATTAGGTCTTTACTTAAGTTTTCCAATGTAGACTCTAACTTTTCTTTTCTTGAAGAGTAGGACTCTAGTAATCCTGTATTTTTACTGATTAAATGCCATAGGTCATCACATTGCTTTTTCTTTTTTTCTAGGTTTTCTTGGTAGTAACTCTCTTCTTGTGACATATCATGGTCTATCCTAATTTGGCTAGGACTTTTAACCTCACTACCACATAGGGGACACTCACACTTGCCTTCATGGATAGAATCCAGCCATTCCTTTTTGAGGTCTTCTGCCATAGTCCTTAGTTTTGACTCCCTATTCAAGTCTTCAAACTCCCTTAACCTTGTCTCTTCAAGTTCTAGCCTAGCCTTGTCTTGCTTTATGGAATCTTTAGTATCCATTATTTTTTGACCTATAGACTTCAATTCATCAAGGGTCTCATTTAGGCTTTTTTGTTCTTGGATATTCTTTTGTAAAATTAGCTTTTTATTGTTTAAGTCATCGTTTAACCTATTTAATTGACCGCTATCCATAGTTTTTATAGACTCTGTTTTAGAAATTTTTGCATTGATTGTATCTAAGTCTTTAATTAGGTCTTCAAGCTTGCTTGCTATTGATTTTTGGCCACTCTCAAGGTCTGCTATCAGGTCTTTATTTTTAGCCAATTCTTTCCTAGCCCTATCAATATCTCTTTTTGTTGACCTGTATTCAAGTAGGTCTGGCATTATGCTTGTAACACTCATTGATATCTCAACTTTTTCTTCAAGTCCACCTATATAAGAATCCCTCTCCATCAAGGTCCTAGCTGTTTCCTCTAGCTTGTTCAGGCTTATCAAGTCACTTTCTAACTCTTTAAGGTCTTGAACTTGCTTTTTAAGTAGCTCAAAGCTCTTCTGACTAGAATCTTTCTTATTTATGAGTTCTTTTAGTTCTTCCCTTAGCTCACTTAGGACTTCCTTGCTGATATTTTCGTGTTGGGTCATTATAGCCTCAATACTTGTAATCTTGCTATCGAGGTCCTTTTTCTCCCTGGCAAGTTTTATACTCAGGCTGCTACCATATTCCTCTAGGCCAAATATCCTCTCAAGCATATTTCTCCTGTCCTTGCCACCTAGACTCAAAAATTCACTGAACTTTCCTTGGGGTAGGACAACTGATTTAAGAAAGTCGCCTTCTTCAAGTCCTAGTATAGATTTTATGCTCGTATTGACCTCTCCAACCTTGTCAGCTATAACTTGGTATTCACCAGATGAATCCTTGACCATCAACCTAACTGAATCACTGACGGAACTGAACTTGTCCTTGGATTCCTTCTTCTTAAATCTCCTGGTAATTTTGTAGTACCTTCTACTCTGGCCCATACCTAGCTCAAATTCAAAGTCTACAAGGGCCTTTTGCGAATTAGAATTTATAAAGTCCTTGCTTGACCTAGCTATATTACCGTAAAGGGCAAGGGTGATTGCATCTAGTATTGTAGATTTTCCGCTACCGGTATTGCCGAATATACCAAATAATCCCCTAGAAGTGAGTTCCTCAAAGTCTATAAGCTGTTTTTTTGAATAGCTATTTATGCCGTCTATCTCCAACCTAATTGGCTTCATGGTCTTCCTCCCTTCCAAGCAAGCTAGAAAACAAGTCCACAAGACTCGCTCTAGGTTCCAACCCCTCATTTTCTTTTTTATAAAAGTCTACAAAATAGTCATTAATCCTAGACCTATCAAGGTCTATCAACTTCTCTTCTTCCTGGTCTATTTGAGATTTTATTATAGGTTTTATCTCTATTATATTCTTCATAAGTGACTTCATAGCCTTTATGGTATCCTGACTAATGGACTCCTCAGTCTCTATTTCAAAATATGAGAACACATCCTGGTCTTTCTTTTCTTGACATATGTCAAGGGCGTGGCTCACAGATTTTGCCCTGTATACCTCAATATTCTTGTAGTTGTTGATATATACCCTATCGACCTCTGCCTCTGATCCAGCCTCAATATCAACTATATATACAGATTTTGCAGAATCCCTCTCAGACTTGGAATACTGGATGGGACTGCCTGAATAGTAGGCATTGTAGGTCTTTGACATCCTCTGTGGCTTGTGGATATGACCAAGGGCAGTATACTGTGACTCCCTTGGTAGCTGGTCCTTTTCAACTAATAGACCACCCCCAAGCTCTATCCTCCTCTCAGAATCAGTTATAGAGCTGCCCACCACAAATATATGGGACATAGCAATATTTATCTCACCATCCCTGTAATTTTCCTCTAGGCTCCTAAACAAGTGGCCGACCTTATTTGAGTAAGAAGTCTGCATATCCTCCTTGTCCAGATAATTCTCAAATGCATGGTTGAGCCTCGACTCACTAGGATAGGGAATACTTATTATATTGGCTATCTCGTCCCTTATTTTTATCTTTGTAAATCCCTCTTTTGCCTCTAGTATCTCAAATCCGTCATATACAGCCTCACTTGCCTTTGACATTGGGTAGCCCAGTATCACAATCCCCATTCTAGCCGCCATTGAATTGATGGCTTCAAGCCTATCTGGATTGTCGTGGTTACCTGCTATTACCATAACACATCTCTTGCCATTTTCAGCCAGCTTAACCAAGGTATCGTAGAACAAGTTCTCAGCCCTAGCTGGTGGGTTGTAGGTATCGTATACATCTCCAGCCAAAAGAACTAGGTCTATATCTCTTTTTCTCACTATATCGACTAGGTCTAGGCAAAATTTTTCCTGTTCCTCAATCCTTGAAAAACCCTCCAAACTCTTTCCCAAGTGCCAGTCTGATGTATGTAAAATCTTCATATTACCTCCTCTATCCTAACATTCAAGTAGCCTGCCAGCACTGAACATATATAGGTACTTTTTGACAACCTTCTTACCAGATATATCTTCTATGGCCCTCTTGTATAGGTCAAGTTGGACCTTGTATCTATCTATTAAGTCTTGGTCTGACCTATCACCAACATAATCTGTCTTGTAATCTAATAGGATTATATCTCCATCTTTGTTCTCATAGAACAAGTCAATTATTCCGACCATCATCATGGATTCGTCATCCATTATCCCCTGGTCCTTGTATATATCCTTCATCTTGATATTATAATTGATAGCAGTTTCCTTGTATAGGTCACCCCTCTTGTCAGCCTCTAATATGTCTAGGTATATATTTGACCTTATAAATCTCACTATCCATGATACATTTACCGTATCTGCCTCTTGTCTTAAAAGGATATTCTTGTCCACCATGGAGTCAATCTGCCTGACAATCTCTTCTCTTATAGGTCTATCATTTTCATTGCTAAGACCAATCATATCTAGACTCATCTGCTGGTAGGCTACTAGGTCTTCAAATGCCTTAAAATCTATCAACTGCATCACAAGGTGGAATATTGTACCCCTCTCATTTGCCTTGTAGTCGTGCTTTATAGGTTCACTCGCTGATGATTTACTATCATGAATAAAACTAGGAGACTTAAGATCATTTGATGGGATAGTCTTGTATAGTTTGTCGTGCATTTGGTCATTTTCCTCCTGGGCCATGAGCTTCTTGATATCCGTAACAGATATACTAGAAGGCTTGGAAGCACTAGACTTGAACCTATAGTCAAAATTCAGTATCTCATTTATCATGTCCTTGTCTAGTGGTCTCTTATCATCTTGTGATTTTTCACAAGACATTAATTTTTTATCGTCTATTAAATCTGCATGATCTATTAATATTTTATCGTCTATTAATTCTACATGATCTATTAATTCTTTACCATATTTTGTTTTTTTAATCTCTACTGAATCAAGATTTTCCATTTCTATAACTTCCAAATCTTTTAACTTATCCAGGTATTTTTTAGAAACATCATACTTGTCGGTAAATTTTATAATCCATTTACAATCCTTATAGCCCTGGTACTTGGCCACACAAGACCTAACATCTAAGCAGTCTTGTCTTTTTTCAAGATTTACAATAGTAGGCATTATCCAGTCCATATAGGTCATTGATTTAAGTATGGAGCCAGGGTCTATATTTCCGTCCAAGTCTCTATAGGTATTTTTCCAAGCTTCAAGATTCTTGTCTATGTCCTTTAGGCAGCCTGTAAATATTAGTTTTTCCTTGGCCCTAGTCATGGCAACATAGAGCATCCTCATCTCTTCTGACTTTACTGCCCTTTGCTTGGCCTTTTTTAATATAGTCATAGCAGTCGTATTGTAGAATATTTTTTTGTTTATATCTATATACTTTGGTCCATAGCCTAGTTTGTGGTCAAGATCAACCACACTAGTATCTCCCCTTAGGTTAAAATTCTTATCCATATTTGCAACTATTACAATTGGAAATTCCAAGCCCTTAGACTTATGTATGGTCATTATCCTCACAAGGTCAGCATCTTCTGAAAGTAGACTTGCCTCTTTAGGTTCACTTGAAGTCATCTTGAGCCTCTCTATATAGTGAAGGAAATTAAATAGCCCTTTGTGTGAGCCTGCCTCGTATTTTTTTGCTTTTTCATGGAGCAAAATAAGGTTGGCCTGTCTTTTTTCTCCCATAGCTAGACCTTCAAGATACCTGTAATATCCAGTATCCTTGTATAACTTCCACATAAATTGGTCTATAGGCAGTAAAAAAGCATCCTGCCTGTATTTTTCTAGCCTATCTAAAAACTCAGTCAGCTTAACTACTAGGTCCTTGTCATCGCTAGTCTCTATAAATGTCTTGATAGCTTGATAATAGCTAGACTCCTTATCAGCCAGCCTAATCCTAGCTAGTTCTTGGTCTGTATAGTTGAAAATAGGAGACCTCATAGTAGCTATCAGGGCTATATCTTGGATAGGATTGTCTATTACCTTCAGTAGATTTATAATTGTTGTAACCTCTATTGTAGAAAAATATCCTCCACCTGACTCACTATAGGCTGGTATGTCCCTCTTTATCAGCATATCCTCGAGTATATTGGCCCTGTTTTTTGTAGACCTAAATAAAACAACTATGTCCTTGTACTTAACAGGCCTATAATCATCTGTCTCATTGTCATAGACCATATATCTAGATTTTTCAGGACTTGGGTTTACTATATCATCTATGATATTGGCTATTTCCATGGCTTCAAACCTAAATTTTTCCATATCCTTTATATCTTCTATATCCTGCTCATCTAGACCCTTTGTCTTAATATCCAGCAGACTTTGACCTAGATCTTTGCTATCTATATCTTTAGTATCAAGTATATGAACTTCTACAGGACCTCCTACATGGCTATTTTCAATATTATTTTCCTTAAAGGTTGCACCTGGATTTAGCCTTTCTTCATCTGTATAGTCTATATCCCCTGTCTTTGATGTCATTATCTCCTTAAAGACATGGTTGGATGCTTCAAGGATTTCTTTTCTACTCCTGAAGTTTTTGTAAAGTAAGATTTTTCTATCCCTCATACTTGGTGGTTGGCTTTCCATTTTTAAACCTGTCTGAACACTACTATCTTTTGATCCTGTTTGAACACTATCTTTTGACCCTGTTTGAACATCATCTTCATAGATATCGTAGGTCTTATACTTGCCCATAAATATCTCTGGCATGGCCTGTCTGAACATATATATACTCTGCTTGACATCACCCACCATAAACCTATTTGGTATATCCTTTCTTGATACCATATCAAGTATTGTCTCTTGGACTAGGTTGCTATCCTGGTATTCATCGGTAAAAATTTCTTGATACCTCTCTTGGTAGGACCTCGCTATATCCGAAGCTACTATTCTTCCGTCATCGTCTGTGCTTGTAAGTATATCAAGGGCAAAGTGTTCAACATCAGAAAACTCGACTATGGATTTTTGTAGTTTTTTTCCCTTGTAATATGCCCTAAATTCCCTAACAAGGTCTGATAAGGCCCTCATATGTGGATATACTAGTTCATTTTCCCTTTCGATAACCTTCTTATCGATCCTAAGATCGTCAAGAATAGATTTTACAGATTTTTTGATAGCGTCAAATGTATCCTTCAGGGTCTTGTAGTCTTCTTTGTATTCTTTCTTTATCTTGGGTGCAATACCACTTGTATTTACATAGGAAGTCTTTAGCATATTCATAATAGAGCCTAAGGCTTCATCCACCTTGCTACTAGGGTCACTAGCCTTATTTTTATATTCTAAATACTCTCCCATTTTTTGAATCATAACTTCAATTTTAGACCTATAGTCAGCCATAAAATCATAGTGCTTTTCATATCCTGGAATCTCAGCTAGGTCTCTTAGGACTTCTCTTAATTGTAGATTCAAGCTATTAAGTCCTATACTAGCTTCCTCAATCTGAGGTATTATCATTGAATCTATATAGTCATCCTTGTTCGGACTTACTGGATTAAATCTTTCTGCAGCCTCATCAAGCCACAAGTCTGGGTAGGGGGTTGAATCAACAAAATTACTAATTGTAAACACCAGGTCTATCAGATTATTATCATTTGTCCTTGTATTATAAGTATCTACAAGATTCAGGAATTTTTCATCAGCTTCTTGGTATTTTTTCTCAAAAAAATCCTCTATAGTCTCATTTCTCAAAATCTCTATCTCTGCTGTATCGCCTATTCTAACAGAAGGGTCTAGGTCAATAACATGGAAGTTAGTCCTCATAACACTATTGCAAAATGAGTCTATTGTCGTTATGTCTGCCTTGTTAAGTAACATCCTCTGCCTCTGAAGTCTCGTGTTATCCGGGTCTAAGGCAAGTTCTTTTTCTATAGCAAGACCAACCCTTTCTCGCATTTCCCTTGCAGCAGCCTTGGTAAAGGTAACCACCAACAACCTATCTATATCCACTGGATTTACAGGGTCTAGTATCAGCCTTATTATTCTCTCTATCAATACCGCAGTCTTACCAGATCCAGCAGCTGCTGCAACTAGTAAATTGGCATTTCTATGCCTTATTACTGACTCCTGGTCCTTGGTCCACTTATTTGCCATTGTCCTCGTCCTTCTTTCTATTATTAAAATTGTATAGGGTCATCCTATTTATTATATCCTCTTCTTTTCTTATCCTCCTATATTCGTCCTCTTCAAACTGACATATAGCCCTGTACTCACAGTAGTCACAGCCAGTCCTAGCATCAGACTTGTAGGGTCTTACATCTATATTTCCCTTGTATATTTGGCCTGCAATCTCTTCAGACTTCTTTACTACATACCTAGATATAATGTCAAACTCTTTCTCATCATAACCCTTCATTTTTTTTGGAAAGCTTCCATTAGTATTTAATTTAATAGGCAGTATATCTGATTTCATACCGGTATTATCTTCAAATCCCGTATCCATAATCTTGTATATATCAACATCCTTGACTACTATACCCATCAGCTTATTTTCCCTTAATATTTCAGGGGCTTCACTCGCTACCAAATCATCTAAATCACCTATATCAGACAGCTTTACTTGTGGACTCTTTACCCTGCTATAGAGTAGGGCCGCCGGTTTTAACTTTATTCCTGGTCTAGTAAACTCTGACCTTTTTGAATAAAGGATGGCATTCATATACATAAATAGCTGTAGCTGTAGACCTGCCTCAACCATCTCTAAATCGATATCATGGCTGGACAACTTGTAGTCAACTATACTTATATATTCTGTATTGGTTTCTTGGTCAATATAGCTATCGACCCTGTCTATCTTACCATTGACAAGACCCTCCCTAGCCCCATCAATATTGAGCCTGATAGGTTCAAGTTCAGACTTTATTCCAAAAGTAACTTCTAACCCCTTAGGTCTTAGCTTGCCACCCCTGACCTGCTTGCCTATTGCATCTATGGAATCCACTAGGGTCCTATTTAGCCTTCTTACCATATACCTGTATTTTTCGGATGTATTGAGTATATAGCTAGACCTAGCATCTAGTATTCTAGCCCCCAAAACTTCCACCTCTCTATTGATATATGATAGGTCAACATCAGCCCAACTGATATCATTGGACCTAATCCTCCTAAGAAATAGTTCCAAGACCTTGTGGTAGTAATTACCGGCATCCATAGGACTAAATTCATACACATCCCTCGGCCTTGCCCTTAGTCCATACCTAGCAAAATACGAATAAGGACATGAGGAGAACTTCTCCAATTTGGAAACACTAAATATAGGTGTCCCGTATATAAGGTCGGCTATATCGATGCTTATTTTCGGTGTCTTATCTTGACTGAAATCTATCTCCCTATCTCCAAGCTTAAATCCAATATCGTAGACCTGGTCAGATAGGTCCTCTTCACTTATCTGAGGAAATATCTTCCTTATCTTGTTCACAAGGCTAGATGCCATCATACTATTACCTTCTACGTCTCCCTTTGGATAGGTAATATAGAGCCTTTCTCTAGCTGTAGACATGGCCCTATAGACAAGAAATTCCTCATCATACATCTTGCTGACAATATCAGAGTCGAACTTCACACCCTTCTCAAGTAGGTTGGACTTGTCCATCTCAGTTATAAGACTTGTGTCGCTCACCATCTTAGGGAATACACCCTCATTTGTCCCAATCAAAATTAGGACCCTAGTATCCGGATTTTTCATCCTGTCTACACCAGTTATAAATACCTGGTCTCTTGAAGGAGGAATAATCCCCAGCTCATGACCTTGGAATTGAAGGTCCAAGAACTTGATATACCTCTCTATACCTATTACTTCATCACCCATAAATTCAACCATCTCATCTAGAACATCTACAAATATATTCCATGCCTGAGAATACTCCCTAGCCCTGTAGTTGTCTTCTTTTCTTTCAAAAGTTTCAACTAGGTCTACTATTTTCTTGTCTAGGCCTATATCTAAGGTAAATTCATACAGGTAACTTGATATATCCCTTAGGGTGTTTTTTCCCTTTAGCTTTTCATTTAACCTTATTATAGGCTCCATAACAAGGTCCTTTATCTTGTTTATCCTATCCTGTACTTCAATATCTACAGGATTATCTTCTACACTATGGACTACAGGAAGGTCCCATCTATCCTCAAACCACTTCTTGCCCCTGATTCCATTTGCTAAAACATAGTTTTCTAACAAGGCTATATCATCGCCATCTAGGTCCAAAATTCCTGATTTTAGGTAGGTAAACATGGACTTGTATGAGTAGTTTGTATTTTTCATATCTAAAATCGACAGTATAAAGACTAATACAGGGTTGGACTGGGCACTTATCTTGTCATCCAAAAAGTAGTTTATCTTGTAATCATCAAAAATAGACTTGGTAATATGGGCATAAGAATCAATATCTCTTGTAGCCACCATAATTTGCCCAAACCTATAGCCCTTGTTTTTTACAAGATCAAGTATTACTGAAGCTATATATTCAACTTCCCTGTGCCTGTTTTCAAAGGAGCTTATTTTAATACCGAACTTGTCTATACTTAATTCGTCATCGTTTGAATTATCTATATTTAATTTGTTATTGCCAAACTCTTCTATACTTAATTCGTCATTGCTTGACTTGATAGTATCCCCTGTATATATCTTTGGATTGAAAAACCTTATTTCACTCTCTAAAAACCTAAGTTCATCTTTTTTATAGTATTCCTCATCATCAACCCTGATATCCTCAAGCCTCTTGACCTTATTGTCTATGCAAAACTTATTTATCTTCATGATAGTAGAGTTTGTCTTAGCAAATACCCCCCTATAAGAATTTATATTCCTCATATCTGTCATAAGGGAAATATATATTTTTTTTGATAAGAGTATCAATTTTTCTATTACTAGGTACTGAACAGGTGTAAAACCTGTAAATTCATCTATAAATATACTGGCACCATCAAGCGGTTCATAGGATCCTATCAATCTTGAAAACAATACAGTACCATCCTCTGAATCCATATATTTATCCTGCATTAGGTCCTCGTAGGCTCCGTATATCCTTGATATATCATCCAACTTACTGGCCAATGCCCTATCATCCACCTTACTTGATAGGCTATTTATATAGTCTACATCCATGTCATTTTGCTTAAACTCAATCACAAGATCGAGTAACTTGGCTACAAGTCCCAAGTCATTTAGGGATGGTCTGAAGGTCTTTAGATCTTTCTCAGACTTTTCTAGAGCCCTGTATACTAGCATGGTCCTAGCAGATCTGGATATCTTTTTTTCCTTTAGACCAGACACATTTGTAAATACTATATTGCTAAGTGTAGAAAAGCTGACTACCCTTATCCTAAAATTTGGGTCATCTTGACTAAGTAGTCTTTGGCTCAACTTCTTTTCCATCTCATATGTGTACTTTTCCGGTACCAATATATATATCGGTTTTTTTGATTTGGATTTAGCCTCTTCAAAGGCTAGGTCTAAGACCTTTTTGGTTCTATCAGCGGGCATCCTACCCCATATAAATCCAAGTGCCATACCTATCTCCTATCTATAATCTTATTTATAATCTTATTTATAATCTTATTTATAATATCATTTATAATATCATTTATAATTCAGAATATAATTTAACCTAGAAATTGTATTTTAATATATAGTTTCTATCTATAATATATAATTACTATACGATTCTTCATCTCTTATCTCTTCAATCATGCTCCATATCTTTTCATGATTTTTTTGATGCAGGTCTTCTGTATATACCAACTTGATATTATTGTCATAAGTCGGTTGGTAGTAGTGCATGGCCATATTAGAAAAATCAATCTCACGTCCTAGGGTCTCCTTACACACATACATATATACACAGGTCTGCATCTTTGTCTGGGCATCTATCTGACTCATTCTCTTTCTTTCAGTCTTCCAGTCCCATATATCTATCTTATATAGTTTATTGTCCTTGTATATCTCAACCAAGAGGTCTAGCATTATCACTATCTGACCCTTGTACTCTATTTCAAGCTCCGGCCTAAAAATTACATCCTTGCCAAAGTGCCTTTGGTAGGCATTTTTTATCTTCCTAATTTTTTCAAGCTTTGGGTAGTCCTCAAGTGATTTGGCTAGTGGATCTCCCTTTAATAGGGGCAGGTCCATAAATATTCTCTGACATAATAGGTGAAAGTCCCTACCATAGGACATATTCTCCTCGTACAACCTGTCCTTTTCACTCGAATCTGTCCAAAACACTCCATTTATATACTTCTCTACAAACTCATCCCTATTCCTAATCCAGGTATTTAGCATATTCTGACTAAAGGTAAGGTGGTCGAGCCTATATTTCAATTGGTCTCTTGATATAGATATCTTATTTTGCCCCAAAATAGTCATTACTTACCTCCCTTAATCCTATTATCAGATATGTATTTTGATAAAATATCAAAAAAATATGAGTTCTTTTTCTTAAAATAGTAGTTCATGGACTCATTGAACTTAGACCTTGAGTTGAGGATCACAAGACCTCTTTTGGCCCTAGTAATGGCAACATACAAGAGCCTAGTCCTCTCACCTATAATCTCCGTCTTCAATTCCTTCTCATAATAGCCTATTTTCTTGCAAGACTTATTGACTATATCATCAATTTCCTTATTGACAAAGGCCTCAGGATACTTAAATCCTTCTCTCAGGTACTTTCTATCAATCCTGAAGTAGTCATTTACACTAGATGGGAAATCATTTGAACTCACACCACATACTATGACCAAGTCCCACTCCATGCCCTTTGACTTGTGCATTGTAGATATACTAATACTTCCAGCTTCGACCTCATGCTCACCTATATCGTATATACTTGCCACCAAGGTCTCAAATATCCTAGTGTTCCTAGGTGCCATTGCTATTGATATCCTGTTTAAGTCTGCTGATTCATATGTTTTTAACTTGCTTAAGTAAAAGGCCAGATAGTCTATAAGGCTTTTCTCTTGGCTGCTAATATTTAGGCTATCACCTATCAACTTTATAAGGCCGTATATATCTACCTTTGAATATTCCAAGACAGACCTTATTCTAGCCCTATCTTCTGCTAATTTTTTTACAAAAGGCTTTTCTATTAAGTTCTCCAAGAGCTGCTTGGCCCTTGTAGCTAGGTCATCAAAATAGAGGTCATCATAAAAATACCTCTCAGTATCTATTTTATCAAATAATTTTTCTAGCCTCTCATGCTCAATATCAGATAGCTCATATGTATCCGCCCTATCTATGTAGGCTTCAAATAACATCTGCTTGAATATATCATAGTCGCTAGGGTCTATTATAAAGTCTACAACTTGCTTTATCTTATATATTATCTTCATATTTTCTTGGGAATCATTGCCTATTTTTTCATAGGGGATATCCTCAGAGTCCAACTTCTTGGCCAGGTCATTGACATCAAAATTTGAAAAATATAGGACCCCTATTGAATAATTTGGAAACTTTTCCCTTGTGTACTTGATAGTTGATACTACATATGCCATCTCCTGGTTAAAATCATCAAGGCTCTTAGAATTTATGCTATAGGACCTTGTTACAGGATTTTCCTTATAGCCCTTGTCCTTTTCAACTTCTTCTATATAGATTTCTTCAAGCCCACCATAGTAGTCCTTGGTCATATCCGATTTAACTATTTCAACTAGCTTGTTGGCTGTATTTATGATGTCTTTTGAACTTCGACCAGCCATATTCATTGTATAGGACTTGTCTGCCCTCTTACAAAAATCCACAAAAAATTTAGGGTTGGACCCAGCAAAGGTAGTCGTGATACTCTGGTTTACATCACCTACTCTTACTAGGTTCATTTTTGCACTGACCATATCATTTTCTGATATAGACCTACTCACATTTCTTGATATTATCTCTATTATCTTGCCTTGAATCTCATTGGAGTCCTGGCACTCATCCTCAAATACATAGGCATACCTCTCTTGGTAGTAGGCAGCAACCTCTGAATCAGACTCAAGTATCTTATAGGCCATGACCAATATATCATCATAGTCTATATAGGCGTTACTCCTTAGTTTTTCCTGGTATAGGTTAAATATAGGCGATATAATTGTCATTATTCCCTTGTAATCAGGCTCATTGACTATATTCTTAAGGTCAATATCGTCAATACCAGAATACTTTAGGAGTTTGATAGAATTTAAAACCATAAAGGTAAATTCCTTATACCACCTGTCTACCTTGTCCTCATTATTTCTAAAGCCCTTTTCCATAAAGCTCAATATCTTATTAGAATTATTATCCCGACTCTCATATTCTTCAATGGCAGAATTTATCAAAAGTGACTTTTTATAGTCATCTATAATTTCCGTTTCCTCACTTACAAAGGCTATATCCGTATTTTCCTTTATTATTTTCATGGCTAAAGAATGGATAGTCATTACCTCAAACCTAGACTTTGGAAGGTCTTTGTCAGAAAGTATCCCCCTTATCCTAGACTTGAAGTTATTTACGGCACTATTCATATAGGTAAGAACCAGTATTTTCCCGTCCCTATTTTCATTTTCCATATCTTCAATTAACTGGGCTACCAAGTTGGTTATTATAAAGGTCTTGCCCGCTCCCGGAACAGCCTGTATACCCATTGAACCAGACTTGTACCTCATTATCTTCTTTTGGTCTTTTCTATAGTTAATAGACATATTCTACCCCCACTAAAAAATCCTGTCCATAAGTTTTTTATAAAACATATTCTCTTGCTCATACCCATTTATGGCAGTATCCGAAGTCATAATATATACGTTTTTGTACTTTGAAAGAACTCTATCTATTTCTAGGTCTATAGAATACTCCATAAGGTCCTTGTAAAACAAGCTTATATTGTCTTTTGTGATATTAGACAATATAGAATCATCAAAAAATCCAATCTGGCTATAAATTGAATCCTCTAAAACTGGATCATATCTCTTAGAGCTTGCGTCGAATACTATTAGGTGGTTCCTTTTAGTGTCAAGACTCTTTAAATCTTCTTTTGTCATAAGCAATATAGATGGCATCGCCATATTTTCTAGTTTTACCTTGCTAGAAGAATAATAGGAAATAGCCTGCCTCATATAATTATACTTGGACTCGTCATCTACCAAATCTCCAAGCTCCTCAATCAGGTCTGTCATCTTGGCTACCATACTTATAGACTCAGGTGTTTGATTTACATACTTTTTATAGAAATTCTTTACAAACTCCGAGTCAGACATCCTATACTCATAGCTAAACTCAGCCTCAGCTATACTTTCTTCAATCCTATCTATGCTTATAAGACTTGGATCATCACCGTCATCTATGCTATCTAGGTCCAATACAGGTGACATATTATTCCTTATGTTGTTTCTTACTTCTTTTAGGTATTTTTCCATATTTTTCCTAAGGTCTATATAGTTCTTGTCCTTGTAGACCACAGTCAATAGTTCAATCTTTTCTTCATCAGATAAGATATACTCACAGTCCTTGTAAATAGCTAGTGCTGCTAGGCATACCACAGCTTCCAGGTTTGAACCAAAATTTTTGGATACTGCTATTGGTCTAATGTCTAAGGTTGGACTAATGTCTATATCCATAGATATTATATCCTCATTAAGACTTGGAACCACTATAGCTATATCATCCTGACTTATACCCTTGTCATTTTTTAGGCTATAAATCAAGTTGATCAGGCCATTTTTCATATCTTGATAACTAGAGTAGTCATGGTTTTGAATGATATTCCTAGTCTTACCTTCAATCCTATCATCTTTATTTATTTTATTACTTCTAAATTTTTCAGATATAGAATTATCACTCACTATATTTTTACCTATAGCCTTCAAATTGTCCGGATAATTCGCACTATCCAAAAGTCCACAAAAATTCTCATATATCATAGGTCTGTCATAAATATTATTTTTATTTAGGATAGACCTGTACTCTATAATTAAATTGTTTAGGTCGTTGTAGGTCTGGTCAGTTTTTTTCCCTCTTTTGAACCTAGCAATTCTTTTTGATATAGCATCAACTGGTATCTGATTTTGAACTGACATTTCCATTATTTTATAGGCAGTTCTTGCAATACTTATACTAGTAGAATTAATTGTATTAAAGTAGGCATCAAATACCCTCCTATCATCAATAATCTTCTTTAGTAGGCAAAGAGAACCATCAAGAGATATCACTTTAGGTCTTATACCATCACCTACAAGAGGCCAGTAGATGTCCACTTGATCAATTATATAAGAATCATAGGATGAAAATACCACCGACATAGACCAGTCGCATGACCTTTGTGAGTAATACTTTTCCCTTTCTATTAAACTTTCGATATTTTTCTTATATAGGTTAATATTTTTCATATCTATTGTCCTCTCTTTGCTACTTGTGTTGCTTATATTATATCATATACTTCTATTATTATTTTACATATAGTATCTTGATTTATCTTATCGACTTTTCTAAAATAAAAAAGACGATAAAATTTTACTTGTATCGTCTTTTTTGAGTATATAATTGTATATAACTTAAAAATTCTTTTTTAATTATAACTTAAAAATTCTTTTTTTCATCATAACTGTTAAATTGGTCGCTTTTAAACTGTTTTTTCGTATTAATCAGTTGTATCAAGATCTAGGGTTATCCTAACCTCATAATCCCTGTATTTTTCCATGACCCTAATCTTCATCTCTTCAAGTATTTCTTCCTTGTTGACACAGTCAAAGTCCATTATTAGGTCAAAGTTTATTACCTTGTTTTCGCTATCTAAATGAAAACCATGCATCTGGAGAATATGTTCTCTAGACATAACCATCTTGGTAATGCTGTGCTTGATCTCTTGAGCCATATCATCAGTTGTATTTATAGAATATATACCTATAGCCGCCATCAATATTCCGTACTCGTTCAATATCCTATCTGCTATTTTTCTCTCTATATCATCTATCATACCAGCATTCCAATAATCAGGTATCTCGATATGGGCAGATCCAATTACCATCTCTGGACCATAGTTATTTATTATAAGGTCATATACACCTTCAACACCTTCAAATTCCATTATTGTACGCTTAATTGAGTCAGTAAGTTCTCTTTCAGGTCTTTCTCCAACAATATTACTAGATGCCTCCATTATAGAATCTACACCAGCTTTTATAACTACAAAAGATATACCTAAGGCTAGCCATGATTCTATACCCACACCTCTGAACATATATATTAGACCAGCAATTATTGTCGCTGTAGATATAACTGCATCCATCTTCGCATCGACACCCGAAGCCTTTAAGGAATCAGAGTTCAGTTCAATACCCTTTTTTTGAGTATAATTTCCCAGGAATATCTTTACAACTACAGCCAACAACATTATACCTAAAATCATATTTGTATAGCTAGGCTTTATAGGATTTATTATCTTCTTTACAGACTCTATACTAGCTGCAACACCAGCATATAAGACTATTACTGCAACTACCATACCTGCTATATATTCTATTCTTCCATGACCCATAGGATGCTTTTTATCTGGTTTCCTATTTGCTATCAAGGTCCCTATAATTGTAACTACAGATGAAAGTGAATCAGTTAGGTTGTTGATACCGTCCATAGTAATAGCTATAGATCCGGATATAAATCCAAGCCCAACCTTAGTTCCCGATAGTATTAGATTTGCTATTATACCTATTATACCTGTTTTTATTATTTGCCTTTGACGACTTTCTATTTCCATTGCTTACTACCACCCCTATATATTTTTTCATTCCTTTAATTTTACACTTTTTAGATTTAATTTACAAGAATATTATCCCCATTATAGGCTTTGTTTACATACATTTAACATATCTTGTATGATTAAAAATACCCTTTCAAATATATCAAATAATATTAACTATGTAAAAAAGAGTCTAGACAAAATCTAGACTCTAA